>JAFLJU010000091.1 GCA_022712835.1 Desulfobacteraceae bacterium | reverse complement strand
TTTAATGGTAGACATGGACAGGAAGCTAACCACATCTAGCCGCATACGATCTTTGACAGTTGAATAGGGTAAGAAGAGAGAATTCCTAGTAAAATAAGTTACTAAGAGCGCAAGGTGGATGCCTTGGCACTAGGAGGCGATGAAGGACGTGATAGGCTGCGAAATGCCTCGACGAGGAGCCAAATATCCTATGACTCGGGGATGTCCGAATGGGGAAACCCACATGAATTCATATTCATGTATCTTTAAGCTGAATACATAGGCTTTTAGAGGCGAACGGGGGGAAGTGAAACATCTCAGTACCCCCAGGAGTAGAAATCAAAAGAGATTCCGGTAGTAGCGGCGAGCGAACCCGGAACAGGCCAAACCGTTCTGTTTCGACAGGGCGGGGTTGTAGGGCTGACAGAATCGATCCATGATTAGATAAGGGAACAGGTTGGGAAACCTGGCCGTAGAGAGTGAAAGTCTCGTACCTTAAATCGAAATTGGCGTAGTCAGTACCTGAGTACCGCGGGACACGTGAAACCCCGTGGGAACCTGGGAGGACCATCTTCCAAGCCTAAATACTACCTAGTGACCGATAGTGAACCAGTACCGTGAGGGAAAGGTGAAAAGAACCCCTGTTAGGGGAGTGAAATAGAACCTGAAACCTTGCGCTTACAAGCTGTAGGAGCATACTAGTTATGTGACTGCGTGCTTTTTGCATAACGGGCCAGCGAGTTATTCTGTTCTGCGAGGTTAAGCTTTTAAGTGTAGCCGTAGCGAAAGCGAGTCTGAATAGGGCGTCAAGTATTGCGGAGTAGACCCGAAGCCGGGTGATCTATCCATGAGCAGGCTGAAGCTTGAGTAAAATCAAGTGGAGGGCCGAACCAGTATCAGTTGAAAATGATTTGGATGACTTGTGGATAGGGGTGAAAGGCCAATCAAACCCGGTGATAGCTGGTTCTCGTCGAAATATATTGAGGTATAGCGTCACATTAGTTTGCCGGAGGTAGAGCACTGACAGGGCTAGGGGCCTCACCAGGTTACCAACCCCTATCAAACTCCGAATGCCGGTAAATGATGTGTGGCAGTCAGGCTATGGGTGCGAAGGTCCATGGCCGAGAGGGAAACAGCCCAGACCAACAGCTAAGGTCTCGAAATCAATGCTAAGTGGGAAAGGTGGTGGAGTTGCTGATACATCCAGGAGGTTGGCTTAGAAGCAGCCATCCTTTAAAGAAAGCGTAATAGCTCACTGGCCTAGCGATTCTGCGCCGAAAATGTAACGGGGCTAAGCATTGTACCGAAGCTTTGGGTTCGTAATTTATTACGAGCGGTAGACGAGCGTTCTCAGATGGGATGAAGGTGGACCGGAAGGTTAGCTGGACTAATGAGAAGTGATTATGCTGGCATGAGTAACGATAAAATACGTGAGAAACGTATTCGCCGTAAACCTAAGGTTTCCTGGGTAAAGCTAATCTTCCCAGGGTAAGTCGGCCCCTAAGGCGAGGCAGAAATGCGTAGTCGATGGGAAACAGGTTAATATTCCTGTACATGTATATGTGTGCGATGGAGGGACGGAGAAGGATAGATGGTCCGGCTGTTGGATATGCCGGTGCAAAGGTGTAGGGTTGAACTACAGGCAAATCCGTAGTTCTAGATGCCTGAGACCTGATGCCGAGTCTTTAATCGACGTAAGCCATTAATTCCATACTCCCAAGAAAAGCTTCTAAGTTTAGCATATGCATACCGTACCGCAAACCAACACAGGTAGGTGGGTCGAGCAGACCAAGGCGCTTGAGAGAACTCTGGTTAAGGAACTCGGCAAAATGACCCCGTAAGTTCGCGAGAAGGGGTACCCAGAATTGTGATCATTTAACTTTGTGAGCGATTTTGGGGCGCAGTGAATCGGGGGGGGCGACTGTTTACTAAAAACATAGGTCTCTGCTAAGTCGTAAGACGATGTATAGGGACTGACGCCTGCCCGGTGCTGGAAGGTTAAGAGGTGGGGTTAGACTTCGGTCGAAGCTCTGAATTGAAGCCCCAGTAAACGGCGGCCGTAACTATAACGGTCCTAAGGTAGCGAAATTCCTTGTCGGGTAAGTTCCGACCTGCACGAATGGCGTAACGACTGCCCCACTGTCTCCAACGCAGACTCAGCGAAATTGAATTGTCCGTGAAGATGCGGACTTCCCGCGGTTAGACGGAAAGACCCCGTGCACCTTTACTACAGCTTTGCAGTGTTATCAGGATTTATATGTGTAGGATAGGCGGGAGCCTTTGAAGCAGGTACGCTAGTATTTGTGGAGGCAACCTTGAAATACCGCCCTTGTAACTTTTGATACCTAACCGCGATCCGTTATCCGGATCCGGGACCCTGCATGGTGGGTAGTTTGACTGGGGCGGTCGCCTCCTAAAGAGTAACGGAGGCGCGCGATGGTGAGCTCAAGACGGTCGGAAATCGTCTGATGAGTGCAATGGCATAAGCTCGCCTGACTGTGACACCGACAGGTGGAACAGAGACGAAAGTCGGTCATAGTGATCCGGTGGTCCCGTATGGAAGGGCCATCGCTCAACGGATAAAAGGTACGCCGGGGATAACAGGCTGATACCCCCCAAGAGTCCACATCGACGGGGGTGTTTGGCACCTCGATGTCGGCTCATCACATCCTGGGGCTGGAGCAG
>JAFLJU010000300.1 GCA_022712835.1 Desulfobacteraceae bacterium | reverse complement strand
AACCACCTGGAAAGTACCGCCGGCAGGTCCGCCGCCGAATACAATTCTATCCTTGGCAAATGCCGACTGGCAGAATGCCATTGAAACCACTGCGATAAAACCGATGACCAATAAACGTTTCACTTTCATACGATTCTCCTTTAATGGATGTTGACTAAAAAAATAATTAACAAACTTTCTTTACCGATTATCAACCTATCAAGAAGAACTCAAAGGATCAATTGGAGGATTTCTGATTGTGCTGTAGTAATTTTTCTTACAAGTTTTACTTTATGGTATTATTTACCCAATATTTCTGAATTTTATTGACAAAAATAATTATTCCCGGTTAAATATTTTTTTCCGATCAAAACGCTTTCAAAAGGAACTTTTTATGTTGAATACACAGCGATTTTTTCTCTCTCGTTTGGCCGGTATCCTTTTTTTGGTCAGTCTCCTCCTCATGGCAGGGTGTAATGAGTCCGACTCATTTGATTCCACCAACTTTCTGGAGACAAATACCAATATCCACCTCCTGGAGACGAACACCACCATTGTGGTGCAGTCCGAAAAACAGATGACACATGACGAAGCCCGCACCTTTTGTGAACAAAGGGGATTGAGGCTGCCGGATACCGATGAGCTCCTGGTACTGGCCGATATGGCCAGCCACGATGACTCTGTTAAAGACACATTATGGTTCCAACAATACTGGGCAGACCTGGCCGTGGATGAAAACAACGCTTTCTTTGGCCGTCCCGAACTCAACCAGATTGATATCAGCGATAAAAACGCCAGCACCTATGGCGCTCTCTGCATGCAGGGCGAAAACCAGAGCGCATCACCCCAGCCTGATAACAGTCTCAGTGATATCATCGGAAAGGGAGTCGATTTGGGTAAAAAAATCGCTGACATTCCGGGAGTCAAGGTGTTTGCCGGGCCGGTCTTCACGTTTGCCCTAAGAGAAGCTGGCCTTGACCCTTATTACGAAAAGATGAAAGATATCGAAGCCAAAATTGATGTGGTGCTGGAGCAGCTCTCTAAAGTCCAGAGTCAGATAGAGCAATCCACAGATGAACTCAAGGGCGTCATGCATCAGATTGAAGATACGGTCATCAAGCAGGCAAGCCTGACCCGGGACAGCGTCAACTACCCACAGACGGCCAAAGAACGGATTGATGAAGCCTTTAGAAAATTCCGCACGGCCGTCATGGACAAAGACCCGAAGATGCTCATGATCGCACATGAGGAGATCATCTTTGGATCCAATGCTATGATTTCCCAGTACAAGGCCATTTACAACCGACTCTCCCCCACTTCTGACCAACTACACAACCTACCTAGAGTACACCAAATTTAGTTTTAAAGATTCCTATAAACTCCTGGAGGATTACTTCACAAGCCTCATAGAATACGAACAGCTCGCTTTTTCCCTCTACCTTTATTTCATGGATCCGGCCAAACCCTCAAGGGAAGAAGAAATCAATGCGTTTAAAAAATGCCTGGCCGATCAGGCAGGCAGTGAGAGCTTAGGAAGTGATGTCTCCACATACAGCCACAACATATTTCGGTTGGTTGTTCACCACCTCCGGCCCAACAACGTGGATGGGTATCTGAATCCGGTTGGGAGTTCTGCTGTCTTAAAGAAAACCGAATTTATCCGTCGAAGCCTGGCCGGGCAAA
The DNA here is from genome assembly GCA_022712835.1 of Desulfobacteraceae bacterium. Next base: position 16,934 of record JAFLJU010000300.1, on the reverse strand, counting down.
ATTGCAACGGCCTTTTCGGTGCCTTCATCACCACCGAAGATCTTTATGCCGGAAAATATGCCCTGGGATTTTCCATTACCGCAACAAATATGTCCACGGGCCATATCTACAAAACGCCTTCCGTATCCCCGGCCTATGACCTGGAGGGACCCGTCTACGATCACCGGTCTGCAGACACGCCCGAGGGAAAAATCATCAACATAGAGCCAAGCAAGGCCTATAAGGTTTATACCTTTGCCTTTGAAAATATTCCAGAGGGTAAGTATCAGGTCAAGATAGAACCGCTGTCCACAAACTATGCCTCGGGCCAATTTGTCTACGGAAGCGAGCCGGAAGGAAAATTAATCGGCGAGACCCGTGTGCAGCGCTATAATACCGACTACGAAAAGGATCCAAACGGTTCCCTGGAATACGGCTATGCCTTCCTGACCGACCGCGTCCACAACCGGTATACTGAAAAATCAACCCTGCTGAGGGAGGCGCATTGGGACTATAAGGGCATCAAACAATTTGGTGATGAAAACGACTGGCCCATGGGCATCAAATTCAGCAAGGAAGTTCTTCCCACCTTCACATTCAAGGGTTCTGGAAAAAGAGAGCTCAGAGCCGATTTTATCTATACAGGAAAAAAGGATCAAAAACTGAATCTGGACTTTGCCGTGAGCACTTTTCTTCAAAGCGGGGATACAAGCCATTTGATTATTTCGAAATCAACGATCCACCTTTATGCCGGAATTTACGATGCCACTGATAAAAAAAGGGTCTCCCCGTCGGATTCTTCCCTCAACTATCACCATGAGCATGCATCCCAATTTGCAAAAACCGAAACATATGAAAGCCAAGGTGGCTTTGAACAAATAGCGTATTACCAACCGATTAAAAAAGATCTCATAGTCAATGAGACCTTTTCTTTCAAACCGATCCCAAATCACCATTATTACCTTTACATTTATGTCAAAATGGATAATGGGTTCCAAGACACAAACGGAACCATCAACAGTCTGGATTACCTTTACTTCTGGTTTGAGGATTAGTAATCAAACACCCTTTAACAGACAATAGAATGGAAGCATCTACACCTGTCCGGATACTTCCATTCTATTGGCGTTCAAAGGGTTCACTTAGTCAAACTCAATTTTATTTAAAATCAAGCCGGAGGCGGGGGCTATATGCCTTAAGGACCGGTTGTCTTTTCCTGCAAGTGTGGCTTTGATATCGATCAGCCCGATTTCCCCCCTGCCAAGGCTTAAGAGTTGCCCCATCATCAAACGGACCTGGTTTCGCATGAATCCCTTGGACTGAATGCGATAGGCATAGCTTTGCTCGGGAAAAAAACTGGCTGAGAATGCCGTGTTTTCTTCTATTTGACTCACCAGAACATCTCTTTGAAATTGTGTTCCGGGTTTGGGTTTTGTGCAGTATCGTCTAAAATCATGCATCCCTAAAAATAATTGAGCCCCCTGTTTCATCATGTCTATATCCAGATGTTCCTGAAAGGAGCTGATCAAAGGCGCACTGAAGGGATGGGGTTTTTCACCAAAGGAAAACAGATAAAGATACTCCTTTACCCTGGGGGAGTTGATGATATTAAATGTTTTATCAACTGGAGTGATCTTCAAAGCTCTAATGTCATTGGGCAGGTTTAAATTCAATTCCATAAGAAAGGGTTCTGTATGAAGGGGCGTATTTGTAAACAACTCAAATGCCGAGTGGTTGGCAGAAACCTTTGAATCGGTCCGACTGGTGCCCAAAATATTGAACTCACCCTGCCCCAGAATAAAGGCAAGGGTTTTTCTCACCATGAATTCAACGGTTTTCAGGCCTGGCTGCTTTAACCAACCGTGGTACCGAAACCCAAGATATTGGATTTGAATTAAATAATAGTATTGTATCTTCATCAATTCACATCTTACCACTTTCTTTTTGAATTGACAGCCTCCTTTTATTTTACGACAGACACATGGGCAAGCTTCTGGGCGGGCGGCTTAAACAGGCTGAAAAACAAGCCCATGGAAACGGCATTTCCCTTTTCATATTCAAACCCGGCAAGGGTGGTCACAGGACTTTTTATGCCTGCCAGCATGGCCTTAAAATCAGTTGAATCTGCCCGGGCCAGGATATCCGGATTTTCCGGAATCCCTTTTCTGATCTCTGCCACCCCCCTTCGAAGATAGATACCAAAATTCTGGTCCACATCCTTAAATTGAATGCCAACGGTTTTTTCCATTTCCGCACTATCCAAGGGGTCCAAACTCACACTGAGCATGGAAAAAAAACCTTCCAAAGGAAACTGGGATAGCTGGCCCCGACTGATCTTGACACGCTCAACTGCTAAAAAATCATCCCGGATCTCGGCAGCTTCCGTTAAATAATAATGTCGTGCATTGGCATTTTTTTCTTTTTGCCCCAGTTTTTCCAGGGCATCAATGCGCAGGCGTTTTGCTTGCCTGTTTCCAGAATCCAGGGTAAGGAGATGCCCTGTGAGCCCAAGGGCAGCCTGATACTCTTTTCTTTGATACAAAGCTGCTGCCTTTGAAAACAGGTTCTTTTTCCCTCCGGCAAGGTCTGCCAGAAGTGCGGCCTCTTGGCTTTTGGACAAGGGATTCAGGTCAGCCGCATCTCCGCTGAACCACCCCAGGTTTCCTGAAAAAAGTGACCTGAGTGACCAGGATACGGCTCCATAAAATTCCTGGAGATAGGGAGAGGCAGCCAGGTGTTGGGGCAGTCTGACAAAGGCCACCAGCTCATCAGGGGTCATGCCCATGTTAATCCCCCGGATGCCCTGGTCGTGGACATACTGGATGGCATCCCTGTAATCTGTCAACACTGCCAAAATTTTTTCCCCACCGGACAGGGGCCTGCCGTGACAGGGCACCAGATACTCGGGCCTGATCTCCCGGATCATATCCACACTCTTATACCAATTTTCCAGACTTCTGAAGGCCGTGCCCCGGATGGTATAAAGATTGGGAAAGGAGCGGTAGAAATTATCCCCGCAGATGAGCAGGTTCTGATCCGGCAATATAACATTAATCTGGTCATCGGTTTCACCGGGGGCGTGGATCAGCCTGATCTTCACCCCTGCGACCAGGATATCCATCTGGTCGGAAAATGTCTGGGTGGGGCTCAGGTATCCTGTAGTAGTATCCTGGCCGATGCCAAGAAACGGGCCGATCCCGGAATTGACAAGCCCCTTGTCATCCAGATAATTGCCAAACATGCGCATACTTCGGGTACCGATAATGGGCCGCATTTTATTCACCAGTCGCTGGACATGGGAATCCAGAGTTTTGTGGGCATATATCTCAGGGTTATCACTACCTGCCATGGTCTGGGCCCCCATGATATGGTCCACATGGTTATGGGTATAAATCAATGCCTTTATCGGTTTGTCAGATATCTGTCGGAACCCGGCCAACACAGCTTTTGCCTGTTCCATCGACTCCATGGTATCCACAATAATCAGCCCATCTTTACCTTCGATCATAATGGAATTGGCAAGCCCGAACCCCACGGCAGAATAGACATTATCCGTGACCTGATAAATCTGCTGATCAAATTCCAGGCTATGGGCCAATAGTTCCGGAGTGGCATCCACCCGGGTTGAGACCTTTGAATTTTTCGGGGAAGTGTCTGAGCATGAAAAAAACAAAAAGCCTGCTATCACCAGCAAAAAAAATCGTTTCATATTACCTCCTTGTAAAACCGACTGAATACCGTTCCTTCAAATGTCCTGTTCTTGATTAAACAAGGAGAATTATATATGGTATTTTGAACAAAACATATGATCAAAATTGGCGATTTTATGGCTATTGGTTGCAGCATCGTGAATGGAGTTCAGATATAATGAAGTTTTTTCCAGGAGTTTGCTTTCATGGAATCATCAGAAACAACCTCTGCCGTTGCCATCATTGCCCTGTTTGATGTGATCAGGGACCACGGGGTGCCGGTTGACACCCTGGAGAAAAAGACCGGCATCAGTCGCATAAAAATGGATGATCCCGATGCCAGGATCACGATGACCCAATTCCTGAAGTTATGGCAAATTGCAGAAGAAGTCAGTAAAGATCCTGCCATTGGCCTGAATTTAAGAAAAAAATACGGACCCGGGATCATGCATTTTGTAGTGAGGCTTGCCCTGAACAGCCTCAATCTTCTGGAAGCCCTAAGAGCCTGGATGCGTTATGATATGCTGATCAGCGACAATGACCGCATCGACATTTCAGAAAAAAAGGACCATTATTGCATCACCTATACGAACACCTCGCCCATACATGAAAACCGGTGGATCCCGGAACACCATATTTCTCTCCCCCTGGAATATGGGCGACAGATGAGCCAAAATAATTTTAACCCAATCCAGGTCTTTTTCAGGCATGCAGACCCGGGTTATGCAAATATTTATGAAAAAATTTTTAGATGCCCGGTCTTTTTTAACCAGAAAGAAAACAAGGCATTGTTCTGGAAACAGGATCTTGAAATGCCCATCATCGGCCGGGATCCCTACCTTCAGGCCATTCTCAAAAAACATGCCGACCTATCCATTGAGAGCCTATCAAAACGCATGTCCTTTAAAAACGGGGTCCAGGAATTTATCATCAAAAACCTGCACAAGGGAATTGTGGATATCCAATCCGCTTCGGACGCCATGAAAATGGACCGGTCTACCCTGCACCGACATTTAAAAAAAGAGACGACTACGTTCCGACACTTGCTTACCCAAACCAGAAAAGAACTGGCCCAAAAACATCTGGTTCAGGGGTTGAGTATTACCCAGACAGGCTATCTGCTAGGATTTTCAGACCCGTCCACCTTTCAGCGGGCCTTTAAACGCTGGACAGGCAACAGCCCGGGAGAGTTCAGAAAGAAAAAGATTATGGAAGAACCTGATCCATGGAGGTGAGAATTTTAGAAAAACGTTGACCGTTTTTCGAATGGGTCTTGTAAAAGGCTAAGCAGTTCTCAACGATGGTCAGAACCTGGCGCCGGGATTGAATCCCGGGAACTTCCATGGCCAGCCGGGGATGACGACCTAGTCGGCCTCCCAACAGAACCCTAAACCCGGTTTCCGCCGTTTCAATGGTGCCCGTGGGGCAGGCGGTTATGCATTTAGCGCACAACAGACAAAGATTCTGGTCAATGAGGGGGTGTTCTTCGGTGGTATCCAGGCGAATCGCTTCATCCGGACAGACATCCACACAGGCCATGCATTGGGTGCAATCGGTTGCCCCCGCCACAGGCCGCACTGCACCGATAATACCGATGTCCACAATCTGGGGACGGGAGCAGGCATTGGGGCAGTCAGACATGGAAACCCTGAATTCATGATGAAATTTTAAGCCCCCGGGTACAGCGGCTTTTAAAAAGGAAAGAATATCTGCCTTTTCCATGAGAGCTTGAATATCCACCAGAAGTTCTGCGCAGGAGTTGGCGGTGTTGGGACACCCCTCCCCCCCGAAACAGGTGGAAATATCATAGCCCCTCACCTGCTTTTCCATGCCGTTCTTGGACAAAAATAGTTTTTTCAGGGAGGTTACATCTTCTATATCCACCCCTGATTTCCCACGGCTTTGGGCATGGGCTTCCACTTTTGTTCGTACCTTTTTTCGAATGAAAAAAGGTACGTTTTTTATGGCAGCTTCTGCTTCAAGCGACCATTTCATGAAAGAATTTCACCCTGGGCACTGATCACAATTTCTGTTAAGGGAAGGTTCGCCCCTGATTTTTCAAGTGCTTTTTTAATGATGATCGGCATACCCGAACAGCAGGGCACTTCCATGATCACCGAGGTGATACTTTTGATACCGGACTCGGCAAAAACCTGGGCAAGCTTGTCCACGTAGCTGTCGGCATCATCAAACTTGGGGCATCCGGTCATGACGGTCTTGCCTTCAAGAAACTCTTTATGAAAAGAGGGGTAGGCCACGGGAACACAATCGGCTGCAATCAAGAGATCTGACCCTTTTAAGAAAGGAGCACCCGCAGGCACCAGGCGAATTTTCACCGGCCAATGGCCCAGGGCAGAGGAACCACCAGAAGGGTGTGCCTTGGCTTCGTTGGCACAATTGCAGGCATGGTCTTTTGTTGCCGTTGGAAAGGTTTTCAGGGCAGCAGAGGGACATCCGCAGCCACCAGAGGTTGCCTCTTTTTCCTCTTTCTGCTTTTTAAGCAGTTCTTCAACCGCTTCTTCATCAAATTCGTCTGCTTTCCGTTCAATCACTTTGAGAGCTCCCTGGGGGCAGTCTCCCAAACAGGCACCCAACCCGTCGCAATATTTATCGGCAATCACCTTGGCCTTTCCCTCCACAATTTCAATGGCACCTTCGGCACAGGCGATAATGCAATTACCGCATCCGTCACAGAGTTCTTCATCGATCTGAATTATTTTTCGGGTTACTTTCATTTTATTCTCCTCACAAGGAATCGCAGCGTCCGCATTCCATGGTTCTTTAATTGTCCTGCATTAAGACTTCTTTTGCCAAAAGATTACCTGATTGGGTCAAAAAAAGCCGATCAAGCTTTGCCAGAAACTGAGCTTCATCAATCCCTTTTCTATCCTTGCATTCCACCATATTGGTCAGCATATCTGCATCATAGAGAACCTTAAAGTTCAAACTATCATCCCCGTTTGGATGGTGATGGTGACCGATAATCTCACAAACTTCATCCATCAATTCTTGTTTGGCTCCCAGCTTTTCCATGAGCTTCTTTGCCACAGCAGGGCCTTCTAATTCCTGGTACTTGGCAGCTGAAGAGTTGTATTTTTCTTCGGCATTTTTAATACCGATATCATGGAGATAGGCAGCACATAGGACCACGGCCAGGTTTGCCTTTTCTTGTTTGCCTATTTTCTCGGCAAATCTTGCCACTTTTCCGGCATGGCCGATACGCTTAAAATCAGTCCTAAAATAGCGTTTCATTTCCACAGCCACCCGATCCTTTAAAAGGTCGTCCCGCTTTGCCACAAACTCGTCAGGCAGCGTGCCAAGGCATTGTTCGGCAAACTTGCAATAGGCGGCACATCCAAAATCCATCTTTGGATTCACAATTTTTTTCTTACAATTACCGCAGCGCCGGGTGGCATCGTCCTTGAAAAATTCCATGGGATGATCACATTCCGGGCATTTTGTTTCAAAGATCGAATCCTGATTCCAATATTGAGTGTCCTGTCCTGGGCATTTCATTGTGCACCTTCCTCTGCGAACCTGTGAGGTAGGCAGTCAGGAGGAAAGCCCCCTGACTGCCGGTTATTGCCTTACTTACCCTGCATCATGGCTTCGATATCCGCCTCGGGTTCGGTAATGGGTTTAATGTTAAAATTTTCAACCAATACATTCAATACCGTCGGGGAAACAAAGGCCGGTAAGGATGGCCCTAAGCGAATGCCCTTAATTCCCAGAGATAGCAGTGCCAGCAGAACGGCAACAGCCTTTTGCTCGTACCAGCCGATATCAAAGGAGATGGGCAGGTCATTGATGTCGTCCAGCTCAAAAACTTCCTTGAGTTTCAGAGCAATCACCACCAGGGAGTAGCAATCGTTGCACTGGCCTGCATCCAACACCCTCGGAATACCACCGATATCGCCCAGATTTAATTTATTATAACGATACTTGGCACAACCGGCCGTCATAATGACAGCATCCTTGGGCAATTTTTCCGCCACTTCGGTAAAATAGCTGCGGTTTTTTTGGCGACCATCGCATCCGGCCATGACCACAAAGCGCTTGATGGCACCGGATTTCACCGCGTCCACCACCTTATCGGCCAGGGCAAGTACCTGGTTATGGGCAAATCCGCCCACAATCTTTCCGGTTTCAAGCTCCTGGGGCGCAACACATGTTTTGGCCTGTTCCACAAGGGCTGAAAAATCTTTGTTACCATTCACTTCGGCAATATGGGCAGCCCCGGGGTAGGAAGCAACACCTGTGGTATAAAGTTTATCCAGATAGGTATTGGTTTTTTTCATGGGAACCACGCAATTGGTGGTCATGAGGATGGGACCGTTAAAAGACTCAAACTCTTCATTCTGGCGCCACCAGGATCCGCCGTAATTGCCCTTCAAATGATCATATTTCTTAAAGGCCGGGTAATAGTTGGCAGGAAGCATTTCCCCATGGGTATACACATCCACTCCGGTACCTTCGGTTTGTTTCAATAGGATTTCCATATCTTTAAGATCATGGCCAGAGATAAGTATTCCCGACTTTGTCCCCACACCGATATTGACTTCAGTGAGTTCAGGGTGTCCATAGGCCGTGGTGTTTGCTTCGTCCAGAGCTGCCATGGTGGTCACGGAGACGCTACCGCATTTAAGAACCATGGCAACCATTTCATCCACAGTCAGATCTTCGGTGGTGGAGGCAAGACTCTCGTACATGAAATCCCAGATTTCTTGTTTTTCCACCCCGAGAACTGCAGCATGGTCTGCATAGGCAGCCATTCCCTTAAGTCCTAAAATCAACAATTCCCTTAGAGATCTGACATCCTCATTTTCCGTAGCCATAACACCAACTGTCTCGGCCTTTGCCTGAAAAGTGGCCACATCATTGGAATACCATGTGGCACTTTCATGAAGGTCGGTCCCAATTTTATCGCCAACGGCAGCGGCCAGTTCTTTTTTAAGAACCTGGGCACGGTTGATCCAGTCAACCAGATTTTCGTCATTAAAATTGGCATTGGTGATGGTGGTAAAAAGTCCCTGGCCAAGAAAAGCAGCGGCTGAATTGGGTACGGCAACACCTGCTGCCTTGGATTTTTGTGCAATAACCGCAATTCCCTTGAGATTAAAAACCAAAAGGTCCTGAAGATTGGCGGTGGAATTTTCTTTTCCGCACATTCCCTTGATGGTGCATCCTTCATTTTTAGCGGCTTCCTGACATTGAAAACAAAACATGATTCACTCTCCTTGGATTATGGTGAAAAACAATTAATTTTTACATCTCATCTTTATTTTTCATCTTTATTTCAAATCTTTGCTCCAAATCTTTACTTCTTGATTTGAACTTAATATAGATGGGAATGTAAAACCTTGACCTGGATCAAGTAACGATTTTTTTTTGTGTTTTTATTAAAAAACTAATATGGATATAAGTTACGAATTAAAAAGGAGCATTTTACCATTAATATACTAAAAACAATACCGCTTTTCTCAGGACTGTCAATGCCCCAGCTGGAAAAAATTCAGGCAATTGCCATTGAGCGCCCCTTTAATAAAGGTCACCTAATCTTCCAGGAAGGAGATACAGGAGATGGATTTTATATTGTTAATACCGGAAAGATAAAAGTTTTCAAGCTTTCCTTTGAGGGCAAGGAGCAAATCCTCCATATTTACGGGCCCGGCCACACCTTTGGAGAGGTCCCGGTTTTTGAAGGCAAAAACTTTCCCGCCTCTGCCATGACCATTGAAGATTCCAGTATCCTTTTTCTGCCCCGGGACAAATTTGTCAACCTGATTACCACCACCCCGGCCCTTTCCATGAACATGCTGGCAGACCTTTCAAAACGGTTACGGGCTTTCACCATACAAATTGAAAACCTAAGTCTCAAAGAGGTCCCGGCCAGACTGGCTGCCTATATTCTAACCCTGTCCCAGGAAAAGGAATCTGAGCTACCAGGATCGATTTTGAACAAGACACCCATGGTCACCCTCCCCATTTCCAAGGCCCAGCTTGCAAATCTCATCGGCACTACCCCTGAAACCATCTCCAGAATATTCAAAAAAATGGTCGATGCCCAATTGATCGAAGTCAAAACTAAAGACATCTTCATTACGAGTATGGAAGGGTTGTCAGAATTATCCGAGTCCGGAAGACTTTAATTCCCAGCTGACATTTACCAGATCTTTTAAGCTGCAATGTTGCAAACAATTTATTTACATTCAAGGGTTTAAAGAGTATTTTACAAAGGAATACAGATCACGCTTATTTCCGCTGGCCAAGGAAACCCCCATGGCATATAAGAAAGGGTCATTATGCTATGTTTCGAGGCTATTTTAAAACAATCGCCATGCGGTGAAGAGGTTCTAACCAAAGGAAATAAGAACGCCTTATAATTTAAGAACAAAAGATACAATTTTATTAACCCTTCAATGCCAAGGAGGAAAAATGGGGAAGTTAGTTAGGATAAACACAAAGGATAAAACCTTTACTTTTGAAGACACACCCGAGGCCTATGCAGGTCTTGGGGGCCGCGCACTGACGTCTAAAATGATTCTGGACGAGATACCGGCCACCTGTCACCCTCTGGGGAAAAACAACAAACTGATCTTTTCACCGGGAATCATGTCCGGCTCTCCCGCAGCCAATTCCGGTCGTATGTCCGCAGGGGCAAAGTCCCCTTTGACGGGCGGTATCAAAGAGAGCAATTCAGGCGGTCTTGTTTGCCAAAAACTTGCCAGGCTGGGTATCACAGGATTAGTCCTTGAAGACATACCCGAAACAGATGATTACAGCATCATTGTCATCAACAAGGACGGTGTAGAAATTTTGCCAGCCGGTGATCTTGTCAAAGCCGGAAACTATGAGGTCATGGAAAAACTCTGGGCTAAATATGGTAAAAATACCGGAATCCTCAGCATTGGCCAGGCAGGCGAACAATGTCTTAAGGGGGCTTCCATCCAACAGGCCGACATGAATGGCCGTCCCGGACGTGCCCACGGCAGAGGGGGCCTGGGGGCGGTTATGGGGTCTAAAAAAATTAAAGCCATCGTCGTGGATGACAAAGGCGCGCCCCGGGTAGAGATCAAAGATCCCGAGGCGTTTAAAGCGGCCAACAAACGCTGGGTGGAGATGCTTCGAAATCATCCGGTAACAGGGGAAGGCCTGCCTGCTTTCGGTACTGCGGTTCTGGTAAGCTTGATCAACGAAGCCGGTGCCCTGCCCACTAAAAATTTTAGAACCGGCCGGTTTGAAGATGTCCAGAGTATCAGCGGTGAAACCATGGCGGAAAATATTGAAAAAAGAGGGGGAGTCACCACGGAAGGCTGCCATCCCGGTTGTGTCATCAAGTGCTCCAATGTCTATCATGACAAGGATGGCAAATACCTGACCTCTGGTTTTGAATATGAAACCATCTGGGCATTTGGCGCCCACACCACCATAAAGGACCTGGATCAGATCGCCATGCTGGACAGACTCTGTGATGACTTTGGCCTGGATACCATCGATACAGGAGTGGCCATAGGTGTTGCAATGGAAGGGGGCATGATCCCCTGGGGGGATGGAAAGGCTGCCATTGCGCTTCTCTCCAAAGTCGGGGAATATGCGCCTGAAGGCAAAATCATCGGCAGCGGCGCCAAGTTTACCGGGGATGCTCTGGGCGTTACCCGGATACCTGTGGTGAAAAACCAGGCATTTCCTGCCTATGACCCCCGATCGTGCAAGGGACAGGGGGTTACATATGCCACCACTCCCATGGGGGCAGACCACACCGCCGGATACGGAGTTACCGCAAATATCCTGGGCGTGGGCGGTTCCATTGATCCCACCAAAAAAGAGGGAAATGTGGCCCTTTCCCAGGGACTTCAGATTGCCACGGCAGCCATTGACGCAGCCGGACTCTGTCTTTTTGTAGCCTTTGCCGTTCTGGACAATGAGGACGGACTTCCCACCATTGCCCAGATGCTCAACGCCCAATACGGCCTTGAACTTACGCCCGATGATATTTTGGAACTAGGCAAATCCATCCTCAGGAATGAAAAAGAATTTAACAAACTCGCCGGTTTCACCAAGGCGGATGATAAACTTCCTGAATTTTTCCAGGAAGAATTCCCGCCCCACAAAACCACCTGGGATTTTACCGATGAAGATCTGGATAAAACCCTGGATTTTTAATCAAGGTTAATTTCGGGTCTGATCATTATACAAATGATCATTATACAAATGATCGTTGAACAAATGATCGCTAAACAAATGATCGCCAAGCAAAGGGGCAGAGAAATTTTCTGCCCCTTTGTTCCTTTCATCCTCTTGTTTTTTAAGAATCGTATTGAGCAGCAAACTTGCTCAAGCCTTTTACCATGGGCTTTGCAATGGCTAATTTTATCAGTGAACCCAGGAGAGAAAAAGGCTTTTTGGGTTCATAATCAATGGTGTAGGTAAGACAGGTTTTGCCCTGATCCTGGGTAAATTCCATTCTCCCCCTGTGATTTTTGATAGGACTTCCTTTGGTTATCCGATATTCCATCAGCCGGTTTGGCTCAAATGTGACAACAGATTCTTCAAAGGAAAACCCAGGTAAAAGCGTAATCCTTCTGACAGATCCCAGTCCATTTTTATTTTCGCCCCCTGCATCAACCACCCGTTTCATCTTTGCGCTTATGATCCGCCCAAAGGCTTCGTGGTCCGTAAGAATGCTGAAAATAGTATCTACCGGTGCGTTGAATAATTGTTTAATTACGATATGCTGCATCCCCATTTCACGATACCCCTTGTTGATTCCTAGTTAATTTTAATCGGTCAATTTTAATCGGTTAATACTGATCGGTTAATCTGGATCAGTTAATATTGGCAATAGGTCTCTTTATATTTTTTTGAACACCCCTTGTCCATATTTTGTATGCTTTGTCTTGAATTTTTTTAATATTTAGGCGACAAAAGCGATATCAAACATAAAAGGAGGGGCAAAGCTTATCATGCGAAATCATAATGGAACACAGTTATACGGACTTCCAAAAATTTTGACCACTTTGAAAATGGGATTCAATAAAGAGCTTAAAACATTATCCATCAAGCAAAAACTTGCAATGAATTATGTGTCAAAGGAAAGTAAGCTGACCCGGATCGGCGATAAAATTTATACCAATACCTTCACCCCCTATTTCCCCTCCCTGGCCTATGACCGTTTTCTCAAAGGAGTTGTCACCACAACCTCGGGAACACCCATGCCGGTTGTGACCAATTTTGCCATTACCCCCCAATGCCCCTGTAATTGCTGGCATTGCTCCTTTTCCGATCGCTCCAAAAAAGAAATGCTCTCATTTGATCAGCTCAAAAAAGCCATTTCTGATGTCCAGGACATGGGAACCAGTGTGATTGGAATCACCGGGGGAGAGCCTCTTTTACGGGAGGATCTTGAAGATATCATTGCCACCATTGATAAACGGTCCATGCCGGTTATGTTTACAACGGGATATAAACTGACCCAGAAGAGAGTGAAAAATCTTAAAAAAGCCGGTTTGGAAATACCGGTCATCAGCCTGGATCATTATAAAGCAGAACTCCATGACAAAGGCCGCCGAAAAGAAGGTGTTTTTGAGGGTGCCCTGAAGGCCATCAAATTATTTCAGGATGAAGGATTTTATGTGGCGGTTTCATTTGTGCCGGATAAACCCCTTGTCAGTGACCGTGAAGAGATATTTAAGGTGATAGAGTTTTTCAAAGAGATTGGGATCAATGATATGCGCCTGACCTCTCCCATCCTGAGCGGAAAACTCACCAGTAAGCCCGAAGAGAAATTGTCTCCTGAAAATGTAGAAACCATTTTTGAAATTCAAAAAAAATGCACAAAGAGCAAAGGCTATCCCGGGGTCTTTGCCTATGACTTTTTTGAAAGTGAGAAATATTATGGATGCGGGGCGGGCTATAACTATATGTTCATCGATTCCCAGGGCAACCTCTGCCCCTGTGATTTTGCCATGCTTTCTTTTGGCAATATCCTTGAACGGCCAATCCAGGACATCTGGAAGGAAACCAGTGGTCATTTTTGCACCCCCGGTCCGGAGTGCTATGCCAATGTCAGCAACGATGTGATTTTTTCAAAGAAAACGGCTGAGTGGCCCCTGAAAAAACAGGCAACCCTGGAAATATTGGAAGAATGCCCCTCCTATGATGAAAAACGATTGCCAGAATTTTATAAAAGAATGGGATTTTTAGCGTCTACTCAAAACAAATGAGCAAATTGGGTCAACAGTGAAATACCAGGGCCTCAAAAAAATAATTAGAAGGACGACTATATTCATGTGACATCAAAGTCGCCTATTCTTTTTCCTTTTTCAAATTGCCTGCAATCTTTACATGATTTCTCCATATTTTCTCCACAAAGATTTGCTATGATAAAATCATCGTAAGAATAAAAAAAAGGAAAAATGCTCCATGAAAACTCTAAAAAAGATAGGATGCACGCTAACCCTGTTCTTCCTTGTTTCCACCGCTGCATATGCAGATGAGATCGCCATTTCCAGCCCCATTGTGGATACAGGACAAACCCTGTGCTATGATGATGCCCATGGCCTGAATGCCTGCCCGAAACCGGAAAGTCCTTTTTTCGGTCAGGATGCCCAGTACCAAGGCAATGCCCCGACTTACCAGGACAATGGGGACGGAACCATTTCCGATCTTGTGACCGGCCTTACCTGGTCCAGGGCGGTGGATGCCCAAAAAGTCAGCCTGGAGCAGGCCCATGAAATGGCGAAGGAGATGACCCTTGGAGGCTATACCGGCTGGCGGGTTCCCTCGATTAAAGAACTCTATTCCCTGATCAATTTTTCCGGATACACAGGTTCCCCCAACAGCTTGTCTAAGCCCATTCCATTTATCAATACGGATTATTTTAATTTTAAATATGGCAACACCCAGGCAGGTGAGCGATATATCGATGCCCAATGGCTGTCTTCCACCCCCTATGTGAGCACCACCATGAATGGGGCCCAAACCCTGTTTGGAGTTAACTTTGCCGATGGCCGGATCAAGGGGTATGGATACAGCCGGGGCAACAACGATCCCCGGGAGAAAAAATTCTATGTAAGATTTGTCTGGGGGGAAGAATATGGAAAAAATAAATTTGAAAAAATGGAAAACGCCACCATCCTCGACCATGCCACGGGCTTGACCTGGATGGCAGATGACAGCGGCAGTCCCATGACCTGGCAGGATGCCCTGGCCTATGCAAAAGAAAGCGTCCATGGCGGCAATGCTGACTGGCGGCTGCCCAATGCCAAGGAACTTCAATTTATTGTGGATTACACAAGATCCCCGGATACCAGCAATTCCGCTGCCATTGATCCTTTGTTCACATCAAGCCCCATTACCAATGAGGCGGGTCAGGCAGATTATCCCTGCTATTGGACCTCAACCACCCATCTGGATGGCCCCCGGCCAGGGGGGTCTGCTGTGTATGTTGCCTTTGGCAGGGCCATGGGACAGATGCATGGCCAAACCATGGATGTCCATGGGGCCGGTGCCCAGCGAAGTGATCCCAAGACCGGCCAACCCGCTCTTGGCCACGGCCCCCAGGGAGATGCTGTGCGGATTAAAAACTATGTCCGCCTGGTTCGGGGGGGCGATGTCATACCGACCTCATCCAATGAACCCGGGGACCAGACCCAATATCCCTTTGTCTCCACCATTGACAAGGGGTACGAGGCAGACACCTCCCAGGGGGCCCAATCCAATTCGGGTCTGTCCCGGCAGCCTGGGAGGTCCAATTCTTCAGGGCAATCCCCCCCCAGGGGGCAGAAGAGCAAAGGTCCGGGGGGCAAGAATTTTGTGGAACGCCTGGATCAGGATGGGGACAGCAGGGTCTCAAGGTCAGAATTTCACGGCCCGCCAGCCCATTTCAATCGTTTTGACAGCAACCGGGACGGCTATATCACCCGGGACGAAGCACCCAAGGGTCCGCCTCCCAAAGGTTGAGACCTATAAAACACGCTCGGACCTATAAATATGTTGATTTTTTCACGGTGTTCCATATAAAAGATTGGGTGTAAAGCATTGTTGACTATTACTTTGAAAAGAGAGAATCAATGAAAAAGAGCGACCCCTATGCCGGATTTGAACAAGGCCCCATTCGTCCCCCCAGTGAAAGCGGGAGTCTTCTGATCCGTGCCACCCGAAATTGCCCATGGAACCGCTGTACATTTTGCGGACTTTACAAGGATCAAAAATTCAGTCTGCGGCCTGTGGCTCATGTTCTCAAGGATATTGATCTCATCCAGGGATATGTCCAGGAGATTAATAAAGGCACCGCATTGATGGAAAAGCGTGATCACATGGCCTTCCATGCAGCCAACAACTGGGTTCAAAACGGGATGAAATCCATTTTTCTCCAGGACTCCAACAGCCTTATCATGAAACCCGATGATCTTGTCACCATTCTGGCATATTTAAAAAAGGCCTTCCCAAAAACCGAGCGGGTGACCTCCTATGCCCGATCCCATACCATTGCCCGGATCAGCGATCAAAACCTTGAGCGCATGGCCGCAGCAGGCCTTAATCGTATCCATATTGGCATGGAGTCCGCAGATGACAGGGTATTGTCTTTGATAAAAAAGGGAACCAACAAGGAAAATCAGATTCGTGCCGGTAAAAAAGTCAAACAGGCTGGCATGGAATTATCAGAGTATTTTATGCCCGGTATCGGGGGGAAAACATTTTCCAGGGAAAATGCGCTGGAGACCGCCGATGCCTTAAATCAGATCAACCCGGATTTCATTCGCCTCAGAACCCTTGCAATACCGGATAATGTGGCGCTTTTTAAGGATTACAGCGCCGGTACATTCAACCCCATGACTGATCCACAGATTGCTGAAGAAATCCTTTTATTTATCCAATCTCTGGAAGGGATCGAAAGTACCATTAAAAGCGACCATATCCTGAATCTTTTCCAGGAGGTCGAGGGGACCCTGCCCAGAGACAAAAAACGAATGACACAAGTTATTGAACAGTTTCTTTCCCTGGACAAGCAAGAGCAGATGCTCTATCAGATTGGGCGAAGAAGCGGTCTTTTTTCCCGGCTGGACGACCTGGATGACCCAACTCTTCGAACCTATGCCGAATGGAAATATTCAGAGTTCAAGGTAACCCCGGAAAATATAGACAAGATCATCGCTGAAATGATGAAACGATTTATTTAAGGTTGGGACCACGGCTAATCTCAAAGTTAAACTTAAGTTCATGGAGCAAGGGCTGAAACAGCTTTCAGTTGATCGTTCCGGGACC
>JAFLJU010000090.1 GCA_022712835.1 Desulfobacteraceae bacterium | reverse complement strand
TAAATTTGGATCAGACATGGGAGACCTCTATTCTTTAAATTTCATACTCGGCAAGTTTGGCCTTCATTTTGAGCAGGACCGCCGTATGGATCTGACAAATACGGGATTCGGTCAAAGAAAGCACTTCTCCGATTTCCTTTAGGGTTAACTCGTCATAATAATAAAGTGACACCACCGTTTGTTCTTTTTTACTAAGCGTCCCAATGGTATTCGCCAGGACCGCCTTGAGTTCCGCTCTGTCAAGATGATCGGCAGGGTTGTCTTCACCCTTGACCCCGGTTTGGAATCTGGTTTGGGAAAAAGTATCATTTTTATTGCTTTTAACAAAATCATCCAGACTCAACACGGCAGCACCATGAATATCTGTGAGCATGTCCTGATAGACTGCAAGATCGATACCCAAAGACTTACAAATTTCCGAATCCGTTGCCGGAGACCCCTTTTTATCTTCGATCGCTTTTGTTGCCTTTGTGATATCCTGGATCTTTTTGCGCATGGATCTTGAGCAGGTATCCATACTTCGCAACTCATCCAGAATCGCCCCCTTGATTCTGTACTGGGCATATGTTTTCAGACTGACATCCTTTGCATGATCAAATTTATCCACCGCATCAATCAGCCCCAAGGATCCGGCCGAAATCAATTCATCTAACAGCACACTTGAAGGAAGTCGGACGGCAAACCGGTAAGCCACCTGCTTGACAAGATAGGCATATTCAACAATGCTTTTTTGTCGCCATTCAAGATGCTCTTTTGTGGCCGGTTTTTCCATATGATCCTGTGTATACCCCTTCACGTTGCCGCCTGGAATACCCTGTTCATAAAAAAAGTTAAATTCCCATCGGACCTGTTTTTATCCCCGCTGGAAAGAAGGGTGGACGCAATTTTTTCCAGGGCACCGGCCGCCATTGAATCGGGAAATTCATCCAGCACCAGCGCTCGTTTTTGTACGGCCCGTTGAAGTTGCCGGTCAAAGGGGATAAATCCTGTGTATTCAAGAACCACATTTTTTAAAAATTTATCCATGGCATTGCTCAGAGAGGCGTATACCCGTTTGGCATCCTTTTCGGAATCTGCCATGTTAACCAGCAGCTTAAAATATCGGGTTCCGTATTTTTGTGACATCACCTTCATCAATGCATAGGCATCGGTAATGGAGGTGGGCTCTGTGGTAGCAACCACCAGACATTCATCCGATGCCGCATTAAAATACAATACATTGTCAGAGATCCCGGCCCCGGTATCCACAAAAATAATATCTGCCTTGTCTGCCAGGGTTTCGAATTCACTTAAAAGGTTAAGTTTCTCCCCTTCGTTCAATTGGGTCAAATCTGCAAATCCAGATCCCCCCGGTATAATACCGATGCCATGGTGAGTTTTTACCATGACCTGATCAAGACTTTTTTCAGAACTGACCACATGGCGGATACTATATTCCGGTCGAAGATTAAAAACGATATCAATATTGGCCAGGCCCACATCCGCATCGATGATGACCACCCGTTTTCCCATTTTTGTCAGGGCAACCGCCAGATTTCCTACGATATTGGTTTTACCCACCCCGCCCTTGCCACTGGTAACAGCAATCACCTTTGGGAACTGCCTTGTCGGCGATGCTACCTGAATTTTTCGCCTTGCCAGAGCATCTGTTCGTGCAATTTGTCGAAGTCCTTTTGCCTGATCCACCCTTATATATCTCCTTTGGGACCTTTGCCCAAAATTCCTTTGGGACCTTTTCCCAGAATTGTTCTCAACAATGCCTGTTTGTCCGGGACAATTAAATCTTCAGGAACTCTCTGACCATTTGTAATCAGCGAAACCGGCAGATTAAGGTCGTTTACCTGGTCCAGGATTTTACCGCATCTTTTGGTTTCATCTATCTTGGTAAATACGTACGTATCTGGATTAAATACAGAAAAAGCAGATGCAGCCTCTTTCATATTAATCGATTCCGCTGTAACACTCAAGGTCAAATGAACAGAAATTCCAAAATCACTTTTTATTAACTTAAGAATTTCATCTATTTTCTGGTTGTCATAATGGCTGTGACCCGCTGTATCAATCAATACCACATCCATGGATTTCATCCGATCCAGGGCACAGGCCAGATCCTGGGCACTAAAGGCCGGCACACACAAAAGCCCCATGATAGACGCATAGGCCTTGAGTTGTTCAAAGGCACCAATTCTATAATTATCGATGGAAATCAGCCCCACCTTCATTTTCCGCTTAAGGCTTAACAGGGCCGCAAGTTTTGCGATGGTGGTGGTTTTGCCCACCCCGGTCGGCCCCACAAAGGCGGCCACATGGGGAACTCCCGAAGAATTATTCCGGGTAAAATAGTCCTTCACCTCAAGCCGATCCAGGCAAAGGGTCATGACATTTTTCTTTAATTGTTTAATCCGCTCGGGCTGCGCAAGATTCGGGTCCAGGGTCTGAGTCGCACGTTCAATCAAGGAGATGGCCAGCCGTTCGCTAACCCCAGCCCTTAAAAAGGATGCCAACACCCCCACGGATTCAAAATTCTGGCATAAAATATTTTGAATACCACTGCCAAATCCTGCAATGGCAATCATGTCACGAATTTCAGAGATATCGCCTTTCAGGGATTCAAATACCCCCTCATCCTCTTCTCCAAAGGGATTTTCTTCTCTAAAGGAATTTTCTCCCCTGGAATTTTCCCGCTTAACGGCATCCACTTCCTTTAGGCCAGCTTCCACTTCAAAATAATCTTTGCCATAGGGATCCAGCGGTTTTCTGGGAATTTTTCGGGTGGACAAAATCATGGCATCCCCCCCCATTTCTTCTTTGATATTTGCCAGGGCTTCCTGAATATTGGCTGCCCGGAAGATTTTTTTATTCATCTTTTAAACTCACCTTTCCAACGGCCTGTAAATTTATATCATCCACTATCTCAGCATGGGATACCACAAAAACAGTGGGGAGAGAAGGTTCAATCAATTTCCTAAAATGACGCCGAAGGGTGGGGGGTGTCATGACCACCGGCTGGGTATTGCTGATAAGAAGTCGGTCCACTTGCTTTGAAACCGCATCCACAACCTGTCCCACCAAACTGGGGTCCAATGCCAAATAGGCGCCATGTTCCGTACGTTTGACATTTTTGGTAAGGATTTCCTCAAGATTTCGGTCAAGGGTAAGCACCTGGAGCACCTTCCCCTCCTGGAGAAAAGGTGCCAGCATTCCCTTTGCAAGCCGCTGGCGAACATATTCGGTGAGCAAATCCGGATCTTTACCCATGGGGGCGAAATCGGCAAGGGTTTCCACAATGGTGAGAAAATTGCGAATGGAAATGCGTTCCCTCAACAAATTCTGTAGCACTTTTTGCACAACCCCGATGGTCAGCAGGTTAGGAACAAGTTCTTCAACGGCTTTGGGACTGGTCTTGGCAAGATTGTCCAAGAGATGCTGAACTTCCTGGCGACCCAGAAGGTCATAGGCATTGGATCGGATAATCTCAGTCAAATGGGTGGCGATCACAGTGGAATTATCCACCACGGTATAACCAGCAAATTTTGCTTCTTCCTCCCTGTCAATGGGAATCCAAAATGCCGGTAGATTAAAGGCGGGCTCCGTAGTTTTAATCCCGTCTATTTCCTGGGCAGCCCCTCCCGGATCCATGGCCAGCAAATGGTTCACCATCAATTCTGTCCCTGCAGCCTCAACCCCCTTGATCATCAGTCGATACTGGGCCGGACTTAACCCTAGGTTATCCCGGATGTGAATGGGGGGAATAATAATTCCCATTTCCGTTGCGAACTGCCTTCTGATGGCCCGAATCCTTCCTAAAAGTGTTCCATCCTGCTGTTTGTCCACCAAAGGGATAAGACCGTATCCCACTTCCAATTCAATGGTATCCAAGGATAACAAATGATCCACATCTTCCGGCTGACCCGTTGCGGCCTCTTCCCCCTCGGTTTCAACCAGGGCCTCTTCCCCTTCTTTTTCCTCGGGCCGCATAAAATACCAGGCAAAGGTTCCCATGACAATCCCGATGGTCATGAAGGGAAGGGTGGGAAGCCCCGGGACCATGCCCATACCGAAAACAATAACAGCGCCGATAAATATCGGTGTGGGACTTGCTAACAAATGTTTGGCAAACTCTGCACCCATCTTGGTTTCAGCGCCGGACCTAGAAACCAGAAGACCAGAAGCTGCCGATATCAAAAGGGCGGGGATTTGGGAAACCAGACCATCCCCAACTGTTAAAAGGGTATAGGTGGTTAATGCGTCCGCCATTTCCATGCCCTGCTGGAGCACCCCAATGACAAACCCGCCCACAATATTAATCATGGTGATCACGATCCCCGCGACGGCATCCCCCCGGACAAATTTGGAAGCACCATCCATGGCGCCATGGAATTCAGATTCCCGGGCAATGGCTTTCCGCCGGTCTCCGGCCTCAACCTCATCTATCATTCCGGCATTCAGATCGGCATCAATGGCCATCTGTTTACCCGGCATGGCATCCAGGGTGAACCTGGCGGCGACTTCTGCAATACGTCCCGCACCCTTGGTGATAACCATAAAATTTATCAACACCAGAATGATAAAAATCACCAACCCCACCACATAATTGCCCCCCACCACAAAACTGCCAAAGGACATGATAACCCCCCCAGCCGCCATGGGGCCTTCACTGCCATGCAATAGAATCAATCGGGTGGAGGCCACATTCAAGGACAGCCGGAAAAGGGTCAACACCAGCAGGAGAGAAGGGAAAATGCTGAACTCCAATGGTTTGGTCGTATACATGGTGGTAATGAGCACCATGATCCCAAAAGAAATATTCAAGGCCAGGAAAAAATCCAGAATCATGGGATGAAGGGGCAAAACCATTGCCATGAGGATGCCGATAAAGGCAACGATCATTAAAATATCCGATGACTCACTTTTTAGCCCGGCAAGAATGCTGGTTCCTTCTGCTGCCATTTACACCCCTTCTTGTATCAATTTTAACATCATACTTATATTGAACCCGGTGGTTTATTTTGACGCCACCGTCAAAAATTTGTCAATATTTTGTCTGTGTTCTATATAGGTCTCATCACTCTAATCACTGGCCATTCTTCAATTTGTACACATAGGCCAGTAATTCCGCCACTGCCTGGTAATATTCGATGGGGACTTCTCCACCGATATCTACTTGACTATACAAATTCCGGGCCAGTTGTTTATCTTCCACCAGGGGAATTTCATTTTCCCTGGCAATTTTGCGGATATTTTTGGCAACAGGCCCTGCACCCTTTGCGAGAACCCGGGGAGCATCCATGGAGGTTCCGTCATATTTCAGGGCCACGGCAAGCCTTGTCGGGTTGGTCACCACCACGTCTGCATCGGGCACATCGGCCATCATCCGTTTCCGAGCGGCTTCGTGCTGGAGCTGACGGATCCGGGACTTGACCATGGGATCCCCTTCTGTCTGTTTGGTTTCATCCTTGACATCTTTTTTGGTCATTTTCTGATCTTCCAGAAACTTCCATTTCTGATAGGCATAATCCACCAATGCCACCACCATCATAATCAGGCAGACCTTGATAAAAATCCAGAAAGAGATATCCAGGATAAACAACAAAATCTGACCGATGGAATTGTCATAGAGCCGGGTGATATTGGTAAGTTCTCCCATGATGGCATTATAGGCCACCATGGAGATCACCCCGATCTTCACCAGATTTTTCACCATTTCCACCACGGACCGTGAGGAAAATTTTTGTTTAAATCCGCTGATGGGATTCAACTTTGAAAACTTGGGTTCAATTGCCTTCCATGAAATTTCAAACCCCACCTGGGCCACATTTGAAAGAATCGCAACCACATAAACACCGGCAAAAAGCGGCAGACAAATCAACAACAGTTTCTGACCATGCACCACCAAAAGATTTACCATTTCCGTCCGGGTAAAATCAGGAACTTTATCAAAATTTAAATTATAGTGAAACACTTCAATCACGTTGTTATACATATAAGCTATCGAGGCCCACAGGGAAATCACCCCGCCC
>JAFLJU010000631.1 GCA_022712835.1 Desulfobacteraceae bacterium | reverse complement strand
TTTTAGCATCCCCCCGCATTGTTCACACATTCTGGCCCGGATCATTGATACCCGGATCAATTCATTGGGTTTGTTTTCTCCCAGATCCGAGACCACCACCACATGGATGAATTTTTTCAGTTCGTCTATCCCTATAAAAATCATGGCATCTTTGATGGTGTCAATGGCTGTGGGACGGCTAAAATACGCGGAGTTAATGAACTTGAGCAGTTTAAAGGAGACGGACACGTCATTTTTGATCAGCTCTTCTA
This sequence comes from Desulfobacteraceae bacterium, assembly GCA_022712835.1. The sequence goes on along the minus strand of JAFLJU010000631.1, from coordinate 6,426 downwards.
CTCTTATCAGGTTTATGTCTTTTTGCCCCACCTCGTTGATGAGTTTCATCTTTGAAATCTGGTTGGAGGAGATTTCTTTTTTGGAGAGGATTTCAGGTTTTGCGAAAAAATAGCCCTGGAACAGGCTGAATCCCATCTCTTTGGCAAGTTCAAATTCCTGATAGGTCTCTACTTTTTCTGCTAAAAGTGTAAGATGATGATTGGCCTTGATCTGAGCTATAATCGGTTCAAGGGTTTCTAAAGGGGTGGCCATAAGATCAAATTTGATCATGGAGCAAAGGGATATCATGGGTTTAAATTTGGGATCGTATACAAAATCATCCAGGGCAATTCTAAATCCCTGTTGTTTCAACTCCCGTAATGATTCAATTACCTGGGGGTCTGGTTCTATATCTTCCAACACCTCAATGATGATATGCTCCTTTGGAAAGAGCAGGGGGGTCTTTTGAAGGAGCAACTCCCGGGTGAAATTTATTAAGCCGGGTTTTTCTGCCAATATTTCATCCAGCCCGAAGGAAAAAAATGTATTGGATAGCACCGTGGATGTGGCCTTGTTTCCATCAATATCCGGAAATATATTTTCAAGGCTGTTCCTGAACAACAGTTCATATCCAAAAACCTGTTTTTTCCCGGAAAAAACCGGCTGCCGTGCGACAAAAATGTCCATGGTAAACAAAACTCCCATTTTATCCGAAGGAGGAAAAAATTATATTGGGGTAATGGTTTTTAAAATTGGTTGTCCAACATAACCCGGATAGATCGGGTAAATCAAGGCGAAACTTCAGTTCCTCATGAAAGCAGTTTCAGCATCAAGGGCACCGCTGCCATGGTGCCGATGGAAGAGCCCAGGTTGGTAAAAATGACCACCAACAGGATTCGGGTGACATTGTTCCGCCAAAAACCCTTGATGGAAACAATATCATGGGGGATGGCTTCCAGATCCCGAATCTTGGGTTTTCGGGCAAAGGCTTCCACAAGACCCGATACCCATCCGGCGGCGACCATGGGGTTTAAGGAGGTGATGGGGGAGGCAATGATAGCAGATAAAATAGTATAGGGGTGGGCCAGGGCCAGAATGGCGCCCAACCCTGCAAAAATACCATTGGCGGCAATCCATATCCATATCATGTCTGCTCCGGCGTTTTTCCCTTCCATCAAAAATCCCGCTACAAACAAGACAAGGATAAGGCCGGGAATCAACCATTTTAATATGCTGCCAAGATTACCCGCTGGCGGTATCTGGTTCAGCTTGGAAAGGTCAATGGGGGCATCATCTGCCATATAGCGTTTAATGCCCGGCACATGGGCGGCTCCCACCACGGCCACAATTTTCTCCCCGGGGGCTGACCGGATGCTTTGGGCCAGATACTGGTCTCTTTCATCAATCAGGGCCCGTTCGATGATGGGGTGGGCCTCTTTTACATCGGCCAGCAGGGTCTGGAGGATATCTTCTTGCTTCATTCGTTCAATGTCTTCTTCCTGGATGCCATCGGATTCCCCAAAGGAAAACACAATGGACATCATCAATTTGGTTTTTTCCCAGAACCCCATGCCCCGCCACACCCTTGAAAGGGTGATTTGTATTTCCCGGTCAGCGGGCACAATCAGGGCATCGGTTTTCTTCGCCGATTCAATGGCGTTGATCATTTCCTGGCCGGGTTTGATATCAAATTTATCGGCAATTTTTTTCTGAAAAGATGCCAGAAGCAGGTTCATGAAAAGCATCAGGGCTTTTTTTTGTTTGATGACTTTAACGATGTCCATATTTCGCCACCGGTCGGCATCCTGGAGGGAGGCAAGACGTGTGGCGCAAAGTTCCACACAGACCGTGTCGGGGTTTTGTTCAAGGATGGTATCTTCCACCAGCTGGGCGCTGTGTCTGGAAACGTGGGCCGTTCCGATTAACAGGATCTGCTTTCCCTGATAGGATAATGTGTGAATATCTGAATTTTCAGTTGTTTTTATAGTCTCTTCCATACCCGGCACCTTTTGTTTCAATTAAAATGGAATCCGAAAATATAAGCATTATATGCTCCATGGCAATACAAGAATACAGATAGCCAAGAATGAGACCTTGGAGGACCGGTTAAAAGAAAGAACCCTGGAACTTGAACAATCAAATCATCTCTTAAAAGAAAAAACCAACACATTGGATGATTATGAATATTAGACAGTTTGTGTTACCCTAATGTTAAAAAAAATAGAAGTGTATGATATTGACCCTGGGGTAAAAAAATATCATCGATAATATTGGAGAGGAAAAAACATGAAGGGAATTGTTTTTAATATTTTAGAAGCGCTTATCGTGGAAAAATTCGGAGATGAAACCCTGGAGGAGGTATATGCATCGGTTCAATTTTCCGGTGATGTGCTGCCCTTTATCAGCCCTGGGACATATCCGGATTCGGACCTGTACGATATGGTAACCTTCCTTTCCCAAAAAACGTCGATTCCGGTGGGTGATCTGCTGTTTGAATTTGGAAAATTCATGTTTCCTGTTTTTTATAATAAATACCCGGTGTTTTTTAAAGATATTGATACCCCTGTTGAATTTCTCGAGTCGCTTAATGAGGTGATTCATGTTGAAGTGAAAAAAATATTTGAAGCGGCGGTTCCGCCAAGAATAACCGTCAAATTAATACAGGAAAACCAGATAAGACTGTATTATTATTCTGAAAGAAAGCTGTGCAGATTATTGGAGGGGCTGCTGGATGGATTGGCCCTTCACTTCAATAAAAAGATATCCTTGACCCATACCGCGTGCATGAAATCAGGAGCTGATCAATGCGTGTATGAAATAAAATTTTCTTAACATAAGAATACCGATATGGATGAAATAAAACTTTTAAAAGCAAAGCTTGCCCGGGAGCAAAAGGCGAGACAGAAACTTGAAGCGTTTTTGGAAAACCAGACACGAGAGCTTTATCTTGCCAAGGAAAAAGCCGAGGCGGCTTCAACGGCCAAATCTCAATTTTTGGCCAACATGAGCCATGAAATCCGAACGCCGATGAATGGGATCGTCGGCATGATCAGCCTTCTTTTAGGGACACCCTTAACTGAGGAACAACAAGAATATGCGAAAATCGTACAAACCAGCGGTGATTCACTTTTGGATATTATTAATAACATTCTTGATTATTCTAAAATTGAGGCAGGCAAACTTGAACTTGAAACCATTGAGTTTGATTTGCGGCTGGCAATGGAAAGTTTGGGTGACCTCATTGCGCTGAATGCCCATAAAAAAGGGCTCGAGGTTATTCTCAATATCGAAAACAATGTTCCTTCTTTGCTGGTGGGTGATCCCGGCCGATTACGGCAGATTTTGATCAATCTTGCCAGCAATGCAACCAAGTTTACACAAACGGGTGAAATTGTCATTCGTGTTTCACACGATCATGAAGATACAACCCATGCAACCATCCGGTTTAGTGTTTTGGATACGGGGATTGGAATTCCACCCGAGCGTATGGGCGCCATCTTTGAATCTTTTTCCCAAGTGGACAGTTCCACAACCAGAAAATACGGCGGAACAGGTTTGGGGCTTAGTATCTCAAGGCAGCTTTCGGAAATGATGGGTGGTCAGATAGGTGCGAACAGCCGGGAAGGCAAGGGATCTGATTTCTGGTTTACAGCAGTCTTTAAGAAACAATCCAAAGTCCAGGCAACGAAAGTTGTGGTGGATGCCATAAATGGAAAGCGTCTGCTCATTGTGGACAATAACGCAAATAATCGATCTGTTTTAAAAGAACCATTATGCCTCTGGAAATGCATATGTGACGAGGCTTCCGACGGAATTCAGGCATTGAACATGCTCAAAGAAGCCGTGGTTGAACACACTCCATTTGATATCGCATTCCTGGATATGCAGATTCCTGGAATGGATGTAAAAACCTTGGGGCAGGCAATCAAAGCAGATCCTCATCTGAAAAATACAAAATTAATATTAATGACATCCATTGGGAACAGGGGAGATGCAAAGCTATTTAGGGAAATGGGATTCACAGCATATCTGACTAAACCTGTCAAGCAATCACAACTGTATGATTGCCTTACCACCATCTCAGGCATCCAGAAAGAATCTGAAAAAAGTATGGGGGGTATTATCACCCGCCATTCACTTGTCGAGGAGCAGAAGAAAAGAATTAAGATATTGTTGGCTGAGGACAATGCAATCAATCAAAAGGTGGCCATGCTGACACTTGGCAAGCTTGGATACCGTGTTGAAATTGTTTCCAACGGGAGGCAAGCTCTGGATGCCCTGGAAAAAAATTGCTACGATCTTGTTTTAATGGATTGCCAGATGCCGGAAATGGACGGGGTTGCAGCCACACGGGAAATTAGAAAGTTGAAATCAAAAAATAGATATATTCCGGTGATCGCCATGACGGCCCATGCAATGAAGGGGTATATGAACAAATGCATCGAGGCGGGTATGAACGATTACCTGTCAAAACCCGTAAAGCCGCAAGCGCTTTTGAATATGCTCGAAAAATGGATAAAGACCAAGCCTGCCGAGCCATCGTCTTGAAACCCCGGGTCGGGTCCAGGCAGAAGTCCCATGAAAGATAAAACGTTGCAAATTCTTGACCTTCCTTGCTTCTTTTGGTATTCAGGGCAGTATGAAATCCATCGACGAACAAATACTTCGAGCCTCCAAGGAAATTGTTGTTAAATTTATTGAGCTGGGCCGATTGTCACCTGCAAGCGTTCATGAATCCTTCCGGGATGTCTATGCCACCGTGAACGAAACCGTGAAAAAATATACAGAGCCCCCTTCCGATGACACACAGACCTGAGCCGTTCTTTCGTAGCTTTCAGAACGGAACCATAACCGGTATAAAGAAAGGCTGGAGCGGGCTGATCTGGCTGTTAAAAATCCTGGTGCCGGTTTCTTTTTTTACGGCATTGCTGGTGCATTTTGGCATTATTTACAAACTGGATTTTTTGTTGACCCCGGTGATGAACTGGCTTTGTCTGCCGGCCTCTGCGGCCCTTGTGTTGATTATCGGTCTTTTTACCGGGATCTATGGAACCGTTGCCGCCCTTTCGGTGATGGCATTTTCCATGGACCATATGATCCTTATGGCCGTTTTTACCCTGATTTCCCATAACTTGATTCAGGAGAGTATCGTCCAGGGAAATTCCGGGATAAATCCTTTTGTGGCAGCTATTTTCAGGCTGATAATGGCCTTTGTGGTCACCTTTGTCTGTGCAAAAATTTTGGGGGTGACCCCGGACCAAGGAACAGCAGCCGTCCTGGATAGCCTTGGCCAAAATACTCAGCCCTTTATTCCCATGCTGCAAGATTGGGGCGTGGGAATGGCTAAGCTTTCCCTCCAGATTGTTTGCATCATCATGCCGCTGATGGTGTTGCTGGAACTGGCAAAAATTTTTAATATTATCCAAATGGTAACAAAAATCTGTTCTCCTGTGGTTGCGTTTATGGGGTTGGACCGGTCCTGCGGCATGCTCTGGCTGACGGCTGCTGTTTTTGGTCTGGCCTACGGGTCTGCCGTGATTGTTGAAGAGACAAGGGCCAATCCATATGAGAAAGACGCCTTGACAAAACTTCATCTTTCCATCGGGGTCAACCATGCCATGATCGAGGACCCGGTTTTGTTTTTGCCCTTGGGGATTCCTGTGTTCTGGCTTTGGATCCCCAGACTGATTGCCGCTGTGGCAGTGACCTACCTTTTTTCAGCTGTTTTGTTTGCAAGGAGGCTTTATGCTGAGCGAGCTTGCCATAAAAAAATTCGCCATCATTGACGACATTCGAATCCAGTTTCAAAATGGACTTTCCGTACTGACCGGGGAGACCGGGGCCGGAAAATCCATTATCATCGAAGCGGTTAATCTGCTGCTGGGATCACGGGCATCGGCAGATCTTGTCCGCACCGGTGAGCAAACGGCTGAGTTGGAGGCCTTTTTTGACATTGAGCCCGATTCCCATGCCGCACGCGTATTGACTGAGCAGGGCATGGACGGATCCGAAGGGCTGATGATCCGCAGACTAGTATCCAGTACCGGCAAGAGCCGGGTCTTTATCAATTCCAGACAAGCCACCCTGGATCTGTTAAAGCAGGTCACCTGGAACCTGGCGGGGATTTCCAGCCAGCACGCCCATCAAGGGTTGCTCCGGGAGGAAAATCATCTGGATATTCTGGACGAGTTTGCCGGGACCCGGCCCCTTCGGCAGGAAGTGACGGCCCTTTATGGAAAAATTTTGCCCCTTGCCAATGAAATTGCCTCCCTGGAACGCCAAAAAGAAGAGAAACTAAAGGAACAGGATCTGCTCCAATTCCAGGTGGACGAGATTGAGGCGGCTGGTATTTTGCCCAATGAGGATGAAGATCTTGATGCAAAGCGGGAGCGGCTTCAGAATGCCAGTAAAATTTTTGAGGCTGTTCATGGGGGAATTCATGAGAT
>JAFLJU010000089.1 GCA_022712835.1 Desulfobacteraceae bacterium | reverse complement strand
TAAATCAAAGGAAGAGCGCCAGGTAGCTTTGGATGAATTGTTTCCCTTTGTTAAAAAGGAGATATCAGAAACGCTTTTGGTCATGGACAACCTGCCGGTTACCCTGAGACTTCTGGATCCGCCTCTCCATGAGTTTGTGCCCCAATCCCTGAAAAACCAGCAGGAGATTGCCGATGCCCTGCGAATAGACCTTGAAGAAGTATTGAAAAGGAGCGCTCTGCTCAAAGAGTCCAATCCCATGATCGGACACCGAGGCGTACGCCTGGGCATCACTTTCCCGGAAATTACAAGGATGCAGGTTAGTGCCATCTTTGAAGCCTGTGCAGAACTGTTCCAGGCAGGAAAACATCCATTACCTGAAATCATGGTGCCGGTGACCTGCAATGAAAAGGAATTGGAATTCACCCACAAAATGGTAACCGACTGTCATGATGCCACCCTGAAAAAATATGGACTCCAGGCCCTCCCCTATCAGTTTGGCACCATGATCGAGATCCCGAGAGCTGCATTGGTAGCTGATAAAATGGCAAAGTATGCCCAATTTTTCTCCTTTGGAACCAATGATCTGACCCAAATGACCTTTGGTTTTTCACGGGATGATATCGGATCTTTTATGAATGATTATATTGATAATGCCATACTCAGTTTTGACCCCTTTGAAACCCTGGACCAGGAAGCGGTGGGAAGTTTGATTGAAATTGCCGTTGAGCGGGGTCGGAAAACACGACCGGACATAAAACTGGGAATTTGCGGAGAACACGGTGGTGATCCGGCTTCTGTGGTGTTCTGCCACAAGGCCGGGTTGAGTTATGTCTCCTGCTCTCCTTATAGGATTCCCATTGCCCGGCTGGCAGCAGCCCAGGCTGCTATTTTAAACTGATCTTAATTTACATAATCGTAAAAAAAACGCCCTGGCTTTCAAACAAAGACAGGGCGTTTTTATTTTCAAATATTTCAGTCGATATCCACCCAATAACGGGACCAAGGGCATCTTTCTTTATAGGGGAATCGTAACAGTTCAGTGGCAAGGATGGAAAAATCCTTGGGTCGGGTCGTATAATAGGTCACCTGTTCTTTTCCCATAATAGTTTCAACCCCCAGGGCAACATAAAGAACCTGATAACGATCCGCAATGGCGCACCGGACAGCCCCGGTGATAATCACCATGTCCGATTCCCTTTGAATTTCAAACAGATCAATCATGGTGATTTTAAAAGGGCTTCCCTTGAAATGATTGACGGCACCGGTTCGGGTAAGCTCACATGTTAAAAAATTTTTAAAACTCATTTCATATTTACCAAACTGGTTTCCCTGGGCCAAAAGAGAGGGGGCAAAAAGGGAAGGAGGCAAAATTAAAAATAGCCCAACCCATATTAGATAGAGGTGTTTCATAGATTCAACCCTTTTTTTTAACCAGTTTTGTAATGGTATTTTGAAGATCTTCCAGCGCAACCGGTTTAACCAAAACAGAACCGGCCTTTGAAAATTGGGTCTCAAATTGAGTTTTTGTCTTTTGATTCTTGTATCCGGTTTCAACCAGAATCGGTATTTTATGGTCAACTTTGAGGATATACTTCACAAAGGTCGAAGTATTCATACCCTTAATCTCATGATTGGCAATAATCATTAAAAATTTTTCCGGTTGTATCCTGAAAATCTTGACGGCCTCACCACCATTGTCAGAAACGATTGGCATATACCCCATATTGCTGATCACCGTTGATATCAGTTGGCTTCTTTTTCCATTGGCATCAAGCACCAGGATATGTAAATTGCCTGTCATGACTGCGATATCACTGGATACGGGAATATCTGATGTCCATTTTGTCCCGTTTACAGGATGAATGTTGGCGACATCAATTTCATAAGCTTTGGAAGAAATGAACTGATCATTTTCAGTGTCCGGTACCCTGGCGATCAATCGTTTATTGTCCGCAATATAATACCTGAGCCACTTTCGGTATTCTTCATTATCCCCGGTTAAGATCAGAAGCTTTGGACCGGCCTGGGAGGTGACCTGGATGGAATGGTAAATAAAAGGGTCGTTGGAATACGTTTTTGTGATTTGTTTATAATTTTCCTCAACAAATTCAACCATAAAATCACTTGCACCGCAGGGAGAATTGCACAAGACAAAGACTAATATAAAAAAAACTATTTTTTTCATTTACCATCCTTCAATATTAAAGAATAATCGTTAGACATCGATATCGGCAATCTCCTGTGGTTTCTTGATCTTTAAAGGAGAATCCATGCGACTATAAAAAGAAGGAGATACAAAACCCCAAGGAGAATCAATTGTTTTTTCGGGTCAGTTTTTCTTCTGGCCCGAAAACGGCTTAAGCCCATACCCAGAACACTTACAACCAGCCCAAGGAGAATCGTGTATATAAGATATTGAACAAACTGCATATCCCAGGTGGTTCTTAAAGCTAGTCCATAAAATTTATCAAAAAAAGTTTCAAATTCCGGTTTGGCCTTGTGAAAGATAAGAAGTGACGCAAACAGCACTCCCCATGCACAAAAATTAAAAACCAGAAACAGACGTGCCCAAAAATCTTTGCTTTTCCGGCGCTCAAATGGTTTGACTATTCTTTTAATACGGCACCCCTTCTCTTCTTTTTTGTTTACTTTCCTTAAGCTTATATATTATGATTTTTTCATGAATTCCATAGTTCTTTCTAAAAAACAATTTAATGACCTTAAAAACATGATCTATGTTACCTCTGGAATCAATCTTCATGAAGGCAAACTTGAGTTGCTAAAATCAAAGATTGCCAAACGAATGCGGATGACCAAGAAATCCTGTGATCAGTATCTTGCCTATTTGCATCACAATGAAGGGGAAATGATTGAATTCATTGATACCGTGACCACCAACCATTCATTTTTTTTCCGGGAAAACAAAAATATTGAGTATATTATCAATCAATTCGATCGGCATCCCAAAAAAGAAACAAAGGCGTTTAAACTTTGGTGCGCTGCCTGCTCAACAGGTGATGAACCCTATACCATAGCGGTTCAACTCAAAGCTCTGGGCCTTAAGTTCTCAATCCGGGCGACAGATCTTTCCCATTCAGTTCTGTCCACCGCCACCAGGGGGATCTATAAGAATGACAAGTTAAAAAATGTACCCCTGCCATTGTTACACCGCTACTTTCAACGGGGTAGCGGTAAATTTGCAGGTTTTGTCAAAGTAAAAAAAGAAGTGATGCAGCATGTAACCTTTGAAAAATTCAACCTGATCACAGATACGCCTGCAAATGAACTATATGATGCGGTTTTATGCCGAAATGTCATGATTTATTTTGACCAAACCACCAGTGAAGCGGTTACCAACAAACTTTATAACAGCATAATCCCCGGTGGATATTTTGCCATAGGCAATGCAGAAAGCCTCATGAATCTGTCCCACCGGTTTAAAACAACCCCGAAGGTTCCCAGTCTCTATATGAAATAAAAACCTTATTTTTCCAGGTGGGCATTTGCCATGAACCTTCGTGTGATCATTTCTATGATCTCCTCGGCACTGGTTTCAATGGGTTTATTGCTCACATTAATCATGGAAAATCCCCTTGCAATATAATATTTTTGAGAGATTTGGATTTCATCTTCAACATCCTGTTTTGAAACATAGGAATAAATATCAGATGTTCCCAGGCTTTCCTGCCTCATTTTCCGATGGGAAAGAAGCTGCTCTACATTAATATTCAAGGCAATCACTCGTCTTCTGTCCACCAGGTTTAGGGTTTGTGGCATGGGAACTCCAGGGACATAGGGGATATTGGCCACCTTCCATCCCATGACGGCCATGTACATGGACAAGGGCGTTTTCCCGGCACGGGACAGCCCCAGTAGAACGATCTCTGCCCCCATCAAAGTGTCTGGATTTAATCCGTCATCATGGGCGAGGGCAAAATCAATGGCAGAAACCTGCTTAAGATCTATCTGGTGAATTTGTCTGTAAAGCCCTGGTTTTTCTAGAGGGTCTTTGTTTAAGAATGCCTGAATCTTCGACAGGATAGGCCCCATAAGGTCGATAGTGACAATATGATTGTCAATCCCTTTTCGGGTCAAATATTTTCGAAGATTTGAATCAACCAAAGTATGAACGATGAGACTTTCAATGTCTCTGACCTTATCAATGAGCTCATCCACCTGCCTTTCGGAACGAATGTGGGCCACCTTTACAACGGAAATGTCGCTGTCTGGAAACTGGACCAGGGTGGATTCAACCAGGTTGAAGGCATTGATGCCTTCCCCGCAGGATGCAATGTAAATCATTTGAAAATCATTGGAAGCAATTTCATCTATCATCAATTATATCCTTTATCCCTGGACTTATTTAGGTTATAAAAGATTCATATCCTAACCTTTAACAAGAGTCAAACAGAAGAAGGAACCCCAATGGCACACGAAGACAAAGGACATTACGCAAATAAACACCAGGGAAAAAGTATCGATCCCATCATTTCCAAGAAGATCAATTCCCTGGCCGACGATGGCAATTTAACCTGTTCAGCCGCACACAAGATTGGCAAAGATATTGGAATATCCGCTTCCCAAATCGGGGTTCAGACAGATCTTATGGAATACCGTATTTCCCAATGTCAGTTGGGCCTTTTCGGGTATTCTCCGGAAAAAAAACGAATCAATCCGGATATCGACATATCCAAAGATCTTATGGCAGCATTGGACAAGGCAAATATTGACGGTAAAATTTCCTGTAGCCAATGTTGGGAGATAGCCAAAGCCCTGAAAATCACAAAATTGGATCTGGGATCTGCCTGTGAAAAAAAAGGCATTCGGATCAAACCTTGTCAGCTCGGTGCCTTTTAGATTTAAGTAACAAGAGGGCTTAAAACAAATCCCCATGTAAAAAGCATTCAATTGTCATTTGGATTTTTAGTGCTCAGTTTTTTCTGACTTCTTTTTTTCCGTTTTTGTTTCTGCTTTCGGATTTTCTCAAATTGTTCCGTTTCCTGGTCGTTTTTTCCGGTCATTTGGGCTTCAATTTTTTCGACCAGACTTCTTAGGGCCAGGAATCGGTTCAAATGTTGGGACCTGTGTTTACCGGCTTTCACGCTAAGCCCCGTTTTTTCGTGGCTCAGGAAAACGGCGGAAGCGGTCTTATTGACTTTTTGCCCTCCCCTGCCCGAGGATTTTATGAATTTTTCGTTGATATCCTCCCTCTTAATTCCCAAGGTTGCCATCTTTTTTTCCAGTGCCTCAATTTTTTTTTTATCCGGTCCCATATCCTGCCCCATTCTCTCCCCGATCAAAAACCTGATCAAAAACCTGAATCCGGTGAATCAGCCTGTATCCCCCTCACATGATGCATTTATACAAGGCAGCATAAAAGAATGCACCCTTTCGTCCATCACCTTCGTTTATATTTTATAAAAAAAAATAAAAATTTACCGGTTTCCCTGATTTACTTTTCTCCTTTTTTTTTGTAACACTAACTTTAATATAGAGTATTATATAATAAGCCTCGAATATTAGCCTACATGGAAATTTTCATCAACCCTAAAGAGGAAGGTCGTTAAGTGCCAAAAAAGAAAAAAGACAATCTTTTCAAAGTCGGCATTTTAGAACATGAGATGATGCAGATGTACCGGCCTGTGCAAAACCAATCCAATCTGCTGGTGATAAATGAATATGCCAACCACGCAAAAAACCGGCCGTTTGATTTGAAGGTAAGCCGGGAATATCAATCCCACCGAAAAAACATATCCAAAGGATGGATTTTAAATAATCAATTTTGGGGCCGTTTCAATCTGCACCACTACGGAATCTTGTTTCAAATGCTTCTTTGCGGGGCTATTCGGTATGAAGAGGGGCAAGATGCAAGGATTTCCCAGTCTGGAGAACATACCATCGAATGCGTAACTGAAAAGGATGGTGTCCTGTTTGATGTTTATTTTTTCTGGGACGGAATGTGTGGTACCAATTCCAAACAGGGTTTTGCGAATTTTGATTTCAAATTAACCATGACATATGAGAATGGATCAGGCTGTCTTTCCAAGATGGACGGTATTTCCTATTTAGGTGCCAAAACATCCAAAGGCAGCCTGAAACTTGCCGACAATTTTGTTGAAAAACAAGGCACTATCGTCTGGTTTGTCATTCGATATGAGATGGACCTGGCTGCCACTAGTGACCCGCTGGCCATGTCAGAGGTTCATTTTGATAAGCCTGCCAGCAATTACTTTAAAATCGTTACCAAATAGTTTTACCCAGTCTTTTTACCCAATCGTTTTACCCGATCTTTTTATAGATAGGGTTGCCAACTTACTCCCGTTTTAACCAAAATCGTTCTCCCCCTTAAAACCTGTAAAAAATATCCCTTCAAACTATCCAGTGACAAACATCAAGAAACCCTTTAAAAAGGAATTAAATATTTGACGCTGTAAACTTTTAACACACCGGAGAGGCCCTTTTAAATGAATCTTCCCCTTAATAACGGATTCCATCATGTCGGAAATTGTATCCGTCCGCCCAGTGAAGCCAATGCCATACTGCTACAGGCTACTTTGGGCTGCTCCCATTCTAAATGCACCTTTTGCGGTGCCTATACAGATAAAAAATTTGCCCTAAAAGACAGAAAATATTTAGAAGCAGATTTTGAATATGCCAGCCGTTTTTGCCGGCACCAGGACAGAGTCTTTGTCATGGACGGGGATGCCCTTGTCATGCCCATGGAAAATTGGAAATGGTTATTGAAAAACATCCATGAAAAACTGCCCTGGGTAAAGAGGATTACCTGTTATGCCAATTTAAAATCCATTAAATTAAAAACCGATGATGAATTGTCCTATCTCCATGAGAATGGTCTCAAGGCTGTATTTCTTGGATTAGAATCGGGCCATGCCCAGGTGAGAAAAGATATCCAGAAAGGCGGCAGCCCGGAAGAGTTGATTGCCCATTGCCAACGCTTAAGAAAGTCCGGTATCCGTTTGGTCACCATTGTTTTGTTGGGTTTGGGGCAGATCGATTTAAGTCTTGCCCATGCCAGGCAGACAGGCCTTGCGCTGACAGCCATTGACCCAGAAGCCGTCAGCGCTCTGAGCCTTATGCCTCTGCCCAATACTCCTCTTGGCAAGGCCTTTGAAAAAGGAGAGTATAAAATTCCAGATGCATTGGGCATGATTTCAGAACTCAGGGAATTGGTAGAGCATACAAATCTTACCAGGGGAGCCTTTCGATCCGTACATGCCAGTAATTATCTGTCGATTGATGCCAGGTTTCCACAAGACAAGCCCGCCGTGCTGAAAACCCTTGATCACGCCCTGGCCGGTCACATCGATCTGAAACCGGAATGGATGCGAGGACTGTAATTTATGGAGCGGTCTTCTTCAGGCGTTCTTTTTTTACTTTCCGTTTCCGTGGGCGTTGCCATGATAGGTCTCGGGATCATCTGGCCGATTATACCGGTATATGCGGTGGAATTGGGTGCAACAGGATTTTTAGTTGGACTGATTATTGCCTCTTTCAATATTGCCAGAACCCTTTTTAATCCACTGGTCGGGCGTCTTTCTGACAAATTTGGACGAAAACAATTTATTGTGACGGGATTGTTTCTCTATGCATTTATTTCGGTATTGTATGTATTACCGACCCTGCCAAAATCCCTAATTCTTATCCGGTTTTTCCATGGAATGACTTCTGTTCTTGTGGTTCCCATTGCTATGGCTCTTGCCGCGGATATTGCACCCAAAGGGAAATTAGGTCTTTACATGGGAACCTTGAATATGGCGGTCATGTTGGGTCTTGGGATAGGGCCAGTACTAGGCGGGACGATTCGTGATCATTTTGGAATGGATGCAGCCTTTTATGCCATGGGAGCACTTGCACTTTTAACCTGTCTTCTGGTGATGATTTTTATACCTTCTGAAAATAGCCGTCATTTGCCAGGGAAAAAATCCCGGATTTATTCCATTAAAGAAATGTTCCGCCACCGGATTGTTCTGGGACTTTTCATCATGAGATTTTTCACGGCCTCGGGCCAGGGGGCGGTTTATACCTTTTTACCAATTCTTGCCATCCAGCTCAACCTGACAAGCTCCCAGGTCGGAATTATTCTGGGGGCCAATATTTTTCTCATCGCATTTCTCCAGCGTTCCATGGGTAGACTTGCAGATAGGATCAATCCCAAATACTTTATCATTTCAGGGACTTTTGCCTCTGGTCTGATCGTTTTGGGAATGCCATTTGTTCAAGGCTTTGCCATGATCCTTTTGTTAAATATCCTCATGGGCATGGCCAATGGCATAGCCCTGCCAGCAGGACTTGTCATCACAGGCCAATTGGGCCGTACCATGGGAATGGCTTCGCTTATGGGTATCACCGATGCTGCCTGGAGTCTTGGCATGATTGTCTCTCCCATTCTTTCGGGGATAATCCTTGATCTTTTTGGCCTTGCCCATGTGTTTATTATCGGAAGTTGTTTGATATTGTTCGGAAGTGTTGTTGTGACCTACTTTTTCAGGGGATATCAGCTGGATCAGGCCGATTGAAGATGCCAGGAGAATGGGGGGGGGGCGACCCTTAACCACACCCCTGGCTGTTGTTTTATTCAATCCATCTAACCTTTGGTTTGTTTCTGTTGGGCAGGCGACAATATTTACATTTTTTTTCATCCAGCTTAAATAAAGTCATTTGGAATTCTTTTTCCATTGTAATGGTTTAAAGTTAAACCAGCAATTCAGTGAGTTTTAACGAACAAATGAGAAACCTAACCGGACGACCTCATCTTTTTTCTGATAATTAATCAGATTTTCCGCATATCCGTTAAAATATTGAAGTTGAAGATACATTTTGAGGCGATTTTGAAAAAATTCGGCCACAGGATAGGTTAAATCCAACTGAAAGCTAGGGCCTTTTTCAGCCCAACGGGTATTGGTATCCAGCATTAATCCCTGGGGATCACCAATTTTAGCCTGGAAATTAAAATACCCCCGATATTTGTCAAGGTCTCCATTTGAATCATCGTCATTGCCCACATAGGCCCAAACCCTGGGTGCAATCTTGAGATAATAATTGCTCACAAGGTGGAAGCCAAAGATGGGTTCAATATAGGCATAATTTGTACTTCTGGAGTCTGTATCGCCTTTACCGTTTGATTCATGCTTAAATCCTGCTTGAATGCCAAAGGCCTTTATCCAGGGAGTATTCAGATTGATTTTTGGCATGTAATAAAATATCTCAGGCTTATAGCTGGTATCATCAAAGGGTTTTGAATCTGACTTAAGATCCCAGAACGAAGTCTGGGTATATGCCAGATGAAATCCATCCAGAAATCCATTTGTCAGTTGACTGTCACTGGGTGAGTTAAACAGCTTGTATTTAAAACTGATTTGGTATTTACTTTTTTCAAGACCAGGATCTACCCCCATTAAAAAATACATGGGTTCGTAGGCAGAAAAATTTCGGGCAAAGGGCTGGAATAGTTCTGCGCCTTTATCCAGTGAGATCTGTTCGGTCTGCTCCTCAATCGGCGCAACCTTTGCCGCAAATAATACGGGTGGGGCATCTTCCATATCCAGAGACAAGGTAATATTGCCATCCATGCTTTCAGGCAGTAAAAACTGATACTCTCTTTTGGCATACCCTTGGGCCGGGAGTGTAATGGACAGATCTGAATCTGAATCCACGGGAGCCGCTTCAACGGTACGGAACTCATCCGCTTTTTTAAGGTTAATCATGAACCTGCCATATTTATGACTGATAACCATTACGTTTTCAGGATTATGGATAAACAGATTAAACCGGACAATTCTACCAGCAACAACATTCCCCTGGGGGGGAACAATATACACACCAGGCTCTTGTGCCAGCAAAGATGAGGGTGCCACGAAAAATAAAGAAACAGCACCCAACACGATCATTCTCAAAAAGAAGGAATTAATTTTTTTGCGTTTTGCTTGGCCCCTCCTGTTTAGACGGCAAATAGTTTCCATAATAAACTCCTTTTTTATCCGGGTATTTGATAGCACCATGAATCGTTTCCGACCCTGCATATTTTGATTTGCTACGGAACTATTGATTTTACCCAAATCCGACCGGTATTGTCAATGGGTTTATAAATCAAACCGTCTCCATTGCCTATGGGAATAGGTACCTGGGTTGTTAGGATATTTAAGCAAATGTTAACGAAACATTTGCTTTGGTTTTTATTTTTGTTAAGAACATACAGGTTTTTGCAGCAGATCAGGCAGAACTCGGCACCAGCATTATCGCAGCGACCAAAGGCGCTTATAGAAAAAAGATGCCATCTAACCAATGGCAGCAAGTTCAAGTAAAAAGTCCAGACAATCTTGGGGGAACCCAGGGAAGATTGATATCCTTGTAAAGCATAATTATAAAGGAGTGCCACTCATTACATGACACCCCCTGAATTTTTAACCCTTCCAGACATAGCAAAGGATTATTTATTATCAACTCTCCCCACGGCATGGGTCTTTATTATCTCCAAAATTTCTTCTTTTGCCTGGAAAAAAGCATCAACAACCTTTGGATCAAAGTGTTTGCCTTTTTGCTTTTCAATAATATACATGGCCTGTTCCTGAGTGAACGCTTTTCGACCTGGCCGCTCAGACATCAGCACATCAAACTTATCTGCCAGACAAACAATACGGCCTGCCTGTGGAATACCACCCTGTTTAAGTCCTTTGGAATATCCTGACTCGTCCCATTTTTCATGATGTGTCAAGGCTATGGTCTGGGCCAATGTCAGAAATCCGTTTTTCTACCCGGCAAGTATTTCTGCTCCGATGATTGTATGTTGCTTTATAATTTTTAGTTCTTTCATGAAGCACCATACACGATTGTATCATGATCATCTGGCTAACTTAACCCCGGAAATAAAATCCTTTTAAACAAGACTCGGGCGGAATTAAAAGGCACAGAAAAAAGACAGTTCATGGCCCGGGTTGTATCTCTTATGGGAAAAGAGGCCAACGAAAGGCACTAAAAGAACTTGGCTGGAACCTCGACACTATCCAGAAAGGGATGAAAGAAATGCAGTCAGGAATTGTCTGTGTTGATAATTTTGCAGGAAGAGGACGTAAGTTAGTCCTGATAATAAATGTTTTGGAATCATTTTGATTGTAGAAAATTTTTAAGAATCTCTGTGAGCTTGTGATATGATAAATTAGTTTTAAAAAATGAATTGCTCATAATCTTTTTCATACTAATTTAGGAGCCTAAATATGATTGATTTTTTACAACAAT
>JAFLJU010000088.1 GCA_022712835.1 Desulfobacteraceae bacterium | reverse complement strand
CCGATATTCATCACCAGGGGGTGACTCCCCAATTTTGTTTCAAGTTTAATATTTTTGCCCCGGATAATCATATCAAAGGTCAGAGTATTGGAACCGATTTCCAGGTGATCAATGGTGTGAATCCATAAGTCACCTGTAGAATAAGGTTCTTTTTTCAGGCTTAGCGGTAGGACCGATGTGGCCATCTGGGTGATCACATTCCGGGGAACAACAATGGTGATTTCATCGGTGGGTATATTTTGGGCTTGGCTTCCGGCAACAGTTATCACCAGTTGAAACAAAATAAGAACCAGACCCCAAGATTTGATTTTTGTCATTAATTGCATTGTTTTTAGGTCTCTTTTACGTCTGTCTCTTCAGTAAAAATCAAATTCAGCCAGTATATTGGTAAATCTTTCTTATATTGAAAATTTATTTTTTAGTAAAGATTTTTTAAAAAAATCCAGTGGGGGGGATACCTTATCCTAATTTTAGTATCGGTTTCTGAAAGGAAAATTTCCAAATAGGGTGACGGGATCTGAATAAAAGATCTCGGTTTTAATTATTTTGTGGTATGGTAGTTCCAGATAGACTAACCAAAAAGAAGAGAGAAATAAGAGAGAGAGAGAATGGACGATTCAAATTTTTTAGACCCAGTAACCCCGCCCCCTAGGGATAAGACCACACTAACCTCATACTATTGTCCCCATTGCGGTAGATTTCTTTTCAAAGGAAATGTTCAGAAATTGAACATGGTGTGTCATTTCTGTCAAGAATTGATCTGTACTAATGCAGACAATCTTATCAAACCTGAATGAAATCTGCTTTTCCTTGATATCCCCGCGAAAATAGCTGGAGATTCATCGCCATGGAAGCCATATGGATAATGGGTGCCGGCAGGTTTGGACTGCGTGCCGCAAGGTTGCTGACAACCGGGCAGAATAACTTTCGGATTATCCTTGTGGATCGGGATCAGGAAAAACTGGACCGGGTCCCGGATCTTTCTTGTACCAAAGTCCATGCAGATGGTGTCGCCTATTTAAATACCCACTTGAATCCTGGAAATATGCCCGCCTGGATCGTGCCGGCACTGCCGGTGCATCTGGCCTGGGAATGGTGTAAACGGCAATTGGGGCAGGCAAACCTTTTGGACATTTCTTCAAAAATAGACCCATTGTTGCCCAATCCCATGCGCGGTTCAAAGGGGACCATTTATGTGAGCCATGCTGATTTTATCTGTCCCGGCAATTGCTCTGAATCCCATGATCTGTGTACCGTCACCAAGCTTCCCCGAAAAAAGGAGATGGTAACCCTTATTTCCCAATTACAATTTAAAAACTTTTCTTCCCTGGTGATCCAGAGTCAGCAGCTGGGACCCGGGGTAGGGGGCTATTCTCCCCAAGCCCTTTTCGCCCTGTTAGAAAAAATAAAAGCAGGGACCCCTCCCTTTCTTTTGAGTACCGCCTGCCGGTGTCATGGGGTAATTACCGGATTTGACTGCTGATTTTCCCTTTTTGTTTTTTTTGGATTTGTTTTTGGCTTTATTTTTGAGCCAGGATCACAGTGGAATCTGTATTTAGATCCGTGATGCCAATGGTTTCTATCCGGGCTTCTTCGAGCCATTTTGTAATGGTTGAACTGTCATGGCAGACTCCGTTAAAGGTGTTTAGCATCATGGCAAGATCATAGAGAACTCCTTTCTCAGGAACCCTTCCTTTCCGGTCGGGAAAATAATCATGGAGGATCAGGATACCGTTGGGGGTAAGTAGGGTGCACGCTTTTAAAAGCAGTTGCCTGGCCTCTTCCGGCCCATAGGTATGGAGAAAATTGCTCATGCAGATCAAGGAAAATTTTTCTTTAAATTCATGGGTTCGAAAGTCGCCGCTTACAGGGGTGATTTTTTCCCAATCCTTTTTGTCCGGGTACAGGGTGTGGGCGGCCTCAATGACTTCGGGAATATCAAAGAGGGTTGCATAGGCTTCGGGTATAATTGTTTGCAGGGCCCGGATCAGACTGCCGGCACCTCCTCCGATGTCCAGTATGGGACCCTTGATTTGTTCAGGTCTGAGAAGCTGGACAATCTCCCGGGCTTTCTGTCGGACCAGGGTATCTGTGGATGAAAGATAGCGACGGTTCCGCTCTTCATAGGAATGGGCGGCCATGGGCTTTTCTTTCTCAAGACAGACTTTTTGGGTCAGGGTTTCCCATTGGGGGCGCATAAACTTGCGGTAAAGGAAAAAATCCCCCATATAGTCTTTTTTGCCTGGCACCAGAAAAAGGGAGGCGGCCTGGGTATTATACCAGTTCTCATCCTGGCAGGTCACAAGCCCTATCCCTTCCATGGCCCGGAGCAAGCGCAGCAGTTCCGGGCCATGGCAGTTTGCTTCCCGGGCCAGGGCCGTAACCGAACAAAGGTCTTGTTCCAATAATTTAAATAAGTTCAGTTCAAGGCCTGTGAACAGCACCTGGGAATACCAATAGGCTGTGGACAGATTTTCGAGAAATTGAAAACCTAGAGCCGGATTTGCTTGTTTAAAGTCAAAGGTCATGGGGTCTCCTTGAAAAAAGGATCCAAATGGATTTTATCCGATGGGGTGGTAACAAGGGAAACCCCTACAAACATGATACCCGATACCAGCATGGAAAGGATTACTCCGTGTCCCATGAACAAGGGATGGATACTTTCCAAAAACGGGGGGGACATGGGGGGAGTCTTTGCAAGGTCAAAGATAACCAGACCCACCTGGAGAACAAAACCGGTACACAGGGAAGCCATGGCTCCTGGTGCGGTTGCCCGTTTCCAGTATAGACCGCCCATGAGTACAAAAAAATAGGAGGCCGAGGCTATGAAGGTGGCAATATGGATGGCGTCAATGATGCTGTTGATGAAAAAAGACCCTGCGGTGGCCAGAAAGACAATCACAAGAACACTGATCCGGTTTACCCGACGCATCTGTTCCATGGTGGCGCCGGGGCAAAGATGGCGCTGGAAAATATCCCTGGCAATACAGGAGGCACCGGAGGTGGCAAAGGTATCTGTGCAGGACATGGCTGCCGCTGCCAGGGCCACGGCGCAAAGGGCCAGGGCCAGGTTGGAAAATTCAGCGCTCATGATAAAGGTCAAAAGTGCCGGTTCTGCCTTGGCCATTCCCATGGGAAAGCCCATCAGGGCAATTTCAGGATAAAGTGCGTTCAGACCCAGGGCGATCAGCGTGCACCCGCCAAATACAAGGGCCACAAGAAAGGAGCCAAACAACATGCCGTTCCGGGCACAGCGTTCATCCTTTGCTGCCCATATCCTCTGCCAGGGATCTTGCTCTGTGATCCAGCCGGGAACAATCGCCAGAACAAAAATGAGCACCATGGGCATTCCGATGGAAACCGGGTTCCACCACCCGGTTGGCACCGAGGATAAAAGCGTTATCGGTGAAAGGGCGGTGGCCGTTGTGGCACCGGCCAGGACCACAATCGCCATGACCAGAATAAAGGTTGAAAGAAAGAGAAACTGGATGACATCCGTGGCAATAACAGCGGATAATCCCCCCAGGGTGACATAGATGGAAACGGCTAAGCCCACGATCAATGCAGAATAAAGCGGATCAATTCCGTAGAAAATCTGGAGTACCATGGCAAACCCCTTGATATCGGCCACGGCAAAAAGAATCATCACCACGGTAATGATGATGGCCACGGGCAGTCTTATAAAAGGACCATACCGCATCTCCAGCAGTTCCGGCTGGGTAATGGCGGGTAGTTTTTTGATTTTTTTTACAAAAAAAGCAATGATGAACAGGGCCAGAATATTGGGGGCCACAAATCCCCAGATGGACCCCATGCCCAAAAGAATGAAAAAACCGATCACCGCCAGAAGCGCACCAGCCGTCAGCCAGGATGAGGCAGCGGAAAATCCGATGGACAGAAAACCTGCGGATTTGCCGGCCAGCCAGAAATCAGTGGGGGAGGCCTGTCGTTTGCTAAAATAGAGTCCGGTCAGAACCAGAATAAAAATGTAGATAAAAAGCACCAGAAGAAACAGATGGTATGCACTCATAAAAACCTTTCTGCCGGCAAAAAAAATCCGGCACTAAACACAAAAATGTTCAGCCCGGGGATTTACCTTCTCTCCGAAACGCTTTATTTCTCTCTTTCCCAAGGATATTCTGGCTGGTGGATCATCCTAATCACCGTGTCTTCCCATGCGGCTTCGTTTTTTTGTATACAGCACAGTGACATCATACGGCTTTCGTTCCCACTTACAGCGGCGGGTCCGCCCCGGATTTACACCGGGTTCCCCAAAGAAAAGTCTCTTTAGTTTTGTGATTGAATCCTGATAACCTTGATTCAATTTCGCTTTTTTATAGCACAGGGTTTGTTTCCTTTCAATATTGATTTCCCCTTTGGGTTGAATTTTATTATTATAATTTTACGGATTCATCAATGTTGACAACCGGGATATTTCCATATAATGATTGTGCGAAATAAAACATGGTTCTATAAAAAATAAACTCATCGATAAATAGAGAATGTCCAGACCCTTGAAAAGGCATTTGGATGACCCTGAATATTTTGCAAAATATCGTCATGTGTATCCGACAATTGTTGAGAAACGAAATCGTAACGGTTTGAAAATTTTATGGGACAATGCCAGCCAGGGGGTCAACTTGCAGGAGCGTAAACAAGAGTAATGAAAAAATCTAAGGATGCCACATTCAGGAATTCGGTTGCCTATCAACTTTTAAAAGTCGTTTTTGCCATTTACTTTTTTATTTCCATTTCCATAACCCTTGGGCATATGTTCATGGAATATCTGACGGCAAAAGAAATGGTGGTAAGAGAACTTTCCTTGCTGCAAAAGGCATTTGAAGATGGCTTGTCCACCTCCTTGTTTGATATGAATAACGATCAGCTCGACTCGATTGTTCACGGCATGTATAATGTTCCTGTTCTTGTGGGTATTAAGATAGAGTCGACCAATCCTAAAATACCGGTAACACCCATTTCCATCGGCGCCATTCTCGATGCCAACGCTACCCGGCAGACGATATCAGATGAACACGAGCATGGCCATTCCTCTGTCTCAGCAGGTGGTAGCCTGATTGAGCATACATTTCCCATTTATCAACCCAACAGCCAGGTAAAAATCGCCAAAGGGACCCTGTATTCAAGTGAAGGGGTTATTTTTTCCCTGTGCAGGCCGGGTTTGTTCGGATCATCATCAGTGCTGTTGTGAAAACAATTTCATTGTGGTTCCTGTTTCTATGGGCAGCCCAAGGTCGCCTGAGTCAACCGCTTCGTAAGCTGGCCCGGGATGTTATGCAATTGGATTTAAAGAATCTTGACGGCGTCAAGATTAAAGTCCAAGCCGGGGAAGGAAGTGAATTAAAGTTCCTTGAACAAAGCTTTAATGAAGTAATTGGCAACTCAAGCCGATTGACCAAATCCTTAATTGAATCAGCAGAAAAATATCGGAAGATTTTTGACAATGCTGTTGAAGGCATTTTTCAGCTCTCCCCTTCCGGTGTGATCATCAGTGCCAATCCGGCCATGGCAAAAATGCTGGGCTATACCTCTCCTGGGGCACTGATATCCAATGTGGATAATGTTGTCGATAAATATTATGTCAATCCAGAAGATCATGGCGATTTTATTACCCGGGTTCAAAAAGAGAAGCGGGTTGCAGGCCTTGAAAGAAAATTCAAGCGAAAGGATGGCAGTTCGTTCTGGGGACTTATGTCGGGAGGCTGTGTGTGTGATCCCCAGGGGCATCTGCTTTATTATGAGGGTTTTCTGGTTGATATTACCGAACAAAAACAAAAAGCTAAAGCAGAGAGGGCACGCATCATAGCCGAAGAGGCATCCCGATCCAAAAGCGAATTTCTGGCCAATATGAGTCATGAAATCAGGACTCCCATGAATGCGGTCATCGGCCTTGCCCATCTGACCCTGAAAACCGAACTAACCCCTAAACAGCATGATTATTTGCGAAAAATTGAAGTTTCCGGTCTCTCTCTTCTGGGCATTATCAGTGATATCCTTGATTTTTCCAAAATTGAGGCCAACAAGCTTACGATGGAATCCATTGACTTTGAACTTCAAAGTGTTTTGGACAACGTTGTCAACTTGATCAGCATCAAAGCGGAAGAAAAAGGTCTTGAATTATTGTTCAATGTTGGAAGGGATGTACCCCATGCGCTGATTGGTGACCCCCTGCGGCTGGGCCAGATCCTTATTAACCTGGCCGGTAATAGTGTTAAGTTTACCCATGCAGGTCAGGTAATGATAGCGATTGACCGTGTGGACAACTCTGTTGGAACGGACAGCGCTATATGGAAGTTTTCTGTTTCTGATAGTGGTATTGGTATGACCGGTGAACAGGTTGATAACTTGTTTCAAGCATTTAAACAGGCCGATGGGTCCACCACCAGAAAATATGGCGGAACGGGTTTGGGACTCACCATTAGCAGACGACTGGTCACTCTGATGGGAGGTGATATCTCTGTGGAGAGTGTCCATGGTAAGGGAAGCACGTTTACATTTACGGCTAACTTTGGGTTACAAACCGGCGTAAAATCAGTGCCAAAGCAAAGCCCCAGCGATCTTCATGGTATGCGCGTTCTGATTGTGGATGACAATGCCCAGTCCCGGGAAATCCTGGCAGATCTCATGAACGAATTTTCTTTTGATGTTTTTGTAGTATCATCGGGTGAAGCGGCCCTTGTTGAGTTGGAAAAATCCGCTTCTGATTTGCCCTATCAGTTGGTCCTTATGGATTGGTTAATGGAGGGCATGGATGGCATCGAAACAGCCAGACGGATTAATGCGAATACCAAGCTGCCTAAAATACCTGCCATTCTTATGATAACCGCTTATGGCAGGGAAGATGTCATGAATCAGGCAAAAGCGGTCGGACTGGCCGGTTTTCTGATCAAACCGGTCAATCGGTCGTTGTTGTTTGATTCAATTATGAACCTTTTCGGCAAAAATGATTCGGTCACTTCCATTCCCATGGTGCAAAGGCGTTTGGAAACCACAGCCTTGGAAACCCTTGGCGGGGCCAGGATACTTCTGGCGGAAGATAACGAGATTAATCAACAGGTGGCCGTTGAATTACTTGAATCTGCAGGCTTGCTGGTAACGGTGATCAGCAATGGACGAGAGGCCGTGTCTGCTGTGACCTCTGGGGATGAGGGGCTTGGATTTTCAGGTTGTAAATTTGACGGGGTGCTCATGGATGTTGAGATGCCTGAAATGGATGGTCATCAAGCCACCAAGGCAATCCGGGATTGGGAAAAAATAACGCCGCCATCCGGGAGAACCGCATTTGCCCGTCCCCAGTCTGCTATGCCGATTATCGCTATGACCGCCCATGCCCTATCCGATGAGCGACAAAAATGCCTGGATTCGGGAATGAACGACCATGTTTCCAAGCCGGTTATTCCTGAACAGCTTTTCAAGACTCTGCTTGAATGGATTGAACCGGGTGGGGCAAAAGAACCAGTTCCAAAGCCGATTAAAAAAATACCTGCCGCCATTGTTAATAATTTTCCTGAAATCCTGCCGGGCTTCGATCTCCCGGCGGGTTTGAGCCGAGTTGCGGGAAACCAAACTCTTTTCCTTGCGCTGTTGTTGAAATTGTACAGGAAATATCGCCATATGGACCAAAAAATCAGTCGATCGCTTCAGACTGGCAAGTTTGATGCGGCGGATAGAATGGCCCATGCCATCAGAGGAATGGCCGGTAATCTTGGGGCCCTTGATTTGCAGTCAGCAGATAGTGATCTGGAGTCGGCAATTAAAGAAAAAGATCCGGTTCGAATTGAAAGACAACGGGTTGTGTTTGTCAAAGTACTTAAGACCACCATGGAAACAATCGCCCCTCTTGATTTGGCAGAAAATCAGAAGCACACAATCGAGGTTTCAGACGATAGACCGGTTGATGTTGAAAAAGTGGCCCCTATACTCACCGAAATTAAGTCCCTGGTTCTTTCTGACTACGGGGCTGCCATGGACCGGATCATTTTATTACAAGGCCTGTTGCATCATTCAAGACTATCTACTCTATTCCAGGAATTGGTCGACCATCTGGATGAATTTGATGAAGCATCGGCACTTGCCTGCCTTGGCAGGATAGAGGCTGGATTAAACTTACCTGGGGATGAAAAGAATGGCTGAACAAGAGAAAAAGCCCAAAATTCTGATCGTTGACGATGTACCGGAAAATATCCGGATGCTCATGGAAATCCTCAAACAGGACTATGCCACTATTCCTGCCACAAGCGGTGAATTTGCCCTTGAAAAAGTGTTGAGCTCTCCTCTGCCCGATCTGGTACTGCTGGATCTTTTGATGCCGCTTATGGACGGCTACGAGGTCTGTAGACGGTTAAAGGAAAATCCAAAAACCCGAGATATCCCGGTGATTTTTATCACATCTGTTTCCGAGACCCGGGATAATGCCAGGGCCTTTGAGCTCGGTGCCATGGATTATATCACCAAACCCTTTAATACGGCTATTGTCAAGGCCAGGGTGAAGACCCATGTCAATATGCGGCGGGCAATGCTTGAATTGCAACGGCTTTATAAAATTGCCCTTGATGCCAATCCCATCACCGGCCTGCCCGGCAATAACAGTATCCGAAAAGCCATTACCCGGGCGTTTAAAAACAAGTCTTCCCAGGTACTTATCTATACGGACCTTGATAATTTCAAGGTTTATAATGACATTTACGGGTTTGCCCGGGGGGACGAGGTTCTGCTAACGACCTCAGCGATTCTTAAAGAGGCTGTTTTGTCCATTGACACATCAGGCGATGCCTTTATCGGCCATATCGGTGGCGATGATTTTGTTCTAATGGTTTCAGCTGATCTTAGTTATTCGGTTGCAAAGCGCATTATCCAGCGCTTTGACCAACAGATCCGTGATTTTTACAAAAGTTCAGATATTGAAGCCGGGTTCATTGTTTCCGAGAATCGGGAGGGGAAACTGCAACAATTCCCTTTGATCAGTATCAGCATGGGTGGCGTTGATTTGTCCACGGGAAAATATGATCACTACCTTAAAATCAACGATGCCTGTTCCGAGGTAAAGAAAAAAGCAAAAGAGATCCCCGGTAGTGTGTTTTTTATGAATCGCAGGAGAAATGAGGGTTAAGCGAGGACTGAAACAAAAAGTTTGCAACGTAAGTTTCACCGTGCACCTCAAGAACGTTATCCGTCATTTTTTTCTTTTAATGTACCAATCTGCTTGGCTGTAAAGTTTTTCCGTGCATTCAGGGCAGATGCCGTGGGTGAAGATGGCATCGGAATATTTTTCAATATAGGCTTCCAGCAAGTTCCAATACCCTTTATCGTCTCTTATCTTTTTACACGATGAACAGATGGGAATCAGTCCATTCAATGCCTTGATCTTTTCCAATGCATGTTGCAGCTCTTTCATGGTATTACTTAGTTCAATATGTGTGCGGACCCTGGCCTTGACAGTGAGGGGATTAAATGGTTTGGTGATATAATCAACCGCACCGATTTCGAATGCCTTGGCTTCATCCATTACTTCAGATATGGCAGTGATAAAAATGACAGGGATATGTCGGGTTTTTGGGTTTTTCTTCAACTGTCTGCATATTTCATATCCATCCATACCCGGCATGACGATGTCCAGTAATACAAGGTCGGGAAACGGTGCCTTGGATATTTTTTTGAGTGCTGCCTCTCCGTCTTTTACCGGAATCACCCGATAATCGGTTCTTAATAATTCGACCAGGATGCGCAGATTTTCTGGGACATCGTCCACAATGATGACACAGGGGTTCTCTTGCTGAATTCCTGTCATTTTTTACTCCGTAAATAATATGGGGTTTCGGGTATTCTATGGTTCTATCGTCAGATTGTCAATCGTCAAAATTTAAGTCCTACAAAAGGCGAAGATTGACATCCTCGTATTGATGCCCCAGAATGTTCGGCAGAACGTCTTGACTTAAAAGGACGAAAGATGGTAATCGGGCAATTCAGTTGGAAATTTTATTGAGTATCGGTAAAGTAAAAAAAATATGAGGTGTTTATGTTAGATGTCTCCAGAACGACGGATACCCTTTTGATGGTTCGGCCTTATGATTTTGGATTTAATGAAGAGACCGGCCTGGACAACGAGTTCCAGCAACGCCTGAAGATTTCAGAGGAAGAAATAAATAAAAAGGCCAATTTTGAGTTCCAGGCCATGGTGGACAAGCTTCGGTCAGAAGGGGTCACTGTTCTGATTTTGGAAAAATCGGAATTGTCTTACGGAAAAACCCCGGATGCCATTTTCCCCAACAATTGGTTTTCAACGGAACACGACGGTACCCTGATCACCTATCCCATGGCCGCCATGAACCGGCGGCACGAGCGACGTCCCCAGGATGTTGAAAAATTATTGCGGGCCAACGGGTACAAGATTAGAAATGTGCTCAATGTGGGGCAGCTTGGCGAGGCCGATCATTTCCTGGAAGGGACGGGTTCCATGATTATTGATCACAGAGAAGAGGTGGTATATGCCGCCCGATCCAACCGATGTGATGAAACACAGTTCGACAATTTCATCCGGTTGCGGTTTTACAAGCAGGGGATCATGTTTAATACCAAAAGCTCCAGGGGAACCCCTATTTATCATACCAACGTGATGATGAGCATTGGTGATGCCTTTGCCGTGGTCTGTCTGGACTGCATCCCTGACAAAAAGGAACGGGAGCAGGTGAAAGGAAACCTTGAAGCATCCTTTGATCTGATTGAAATTTCCATGGATCAAATGGAAAACAGTTTTTGCGGCAATATCCTCCAGGTGAATTCCGCCGGCGGAACCCCTTTGATTGTCATGTCCAAGAGTGCCCATCAAGGGTTTGATCCGGATCAGATTCATAGGCTTCAAACCCATGGAAAAATTTTACCCATGGATCTTACCACCATTGAATCGGTTGGGGGTGGCAGTGCCCGGTGCATGATGGCGGAAATTTTTTCAGAAAAAAAATAGGCGGTTCAGCGGTTTAGAAATAGTGTGGCCATGAACATCTTAGAACTCAATTATAGAAAGTGGCTTATGCATTGGCCGAACTGAAGAGTTTAATGTAACCTGGGTTTTTTGACGACGAATAAGATCTATGCCGCTCTATTTTCGAATATTATGATATGCCATATGACAGCGGCACTGCAAAATAAATCCTTAATCTCGTTGACGCAAAATTGGACCGGAAACCGATCCGTATAATAGATACCATGTTTATCCAATCCCTTAAAAATGCATTGTGATTTTCTTGTTTTGTGACACGTTTTCATTGTCTGATCACTTCAAAATTAGGTATGGAATTAAGCCGGGAAGTTTAGTATAAATACCCTTTGATTTAAAAACTATGGTTGTCAATACAAAAATACGGGTAAAAAATAAGGAAATCATAATGATTAATACGCAAAGACTGGGTGATTGTTTCAAAATGCTTGCTCAGATTGATTCAGAATCATACCACGAAGCCAAGATTTCCAAAGTGCTTGAGAAAATTTTATTGGAATTGGGTGCCAGTGTC
>JAFLJU010000087.1 GCA_022712835.1 Desulfobacteraceae bacterium | reverse complement strand
GATATTGCCCTGTTTGTCAAGGAAGCAGATATGAAAAAACCCGAAACAAGGGCGGATGTCTCTTTGCTGGTGCTCATTCCGGCCTATGTGATCTCAGAGCTTAAAACCGCTTTTATCATCGGTTTTGTCTTGTATATTCCGTTTTTGGTGATCGATATGGTCGTGGCATCTGTGCTGCTGGCCATGGGTATGATGATGCTGCCGCCGGTCATGATCTCCCTGCCGTTTAAACTGATGCTATTTGTCCTTGTGGATGGCTGGCATCTGATTTGCGGTTCTTTAATAAAAAGCTTTGGAGTGTAATCATGACCCCTGAATTTGTTGTCGAATTTGCCAAGGAAGCCATTCTTATGACTATTTACCTTTCCATGCCCATGCTGGGGTTGGGACTTATGGCAGGGTTGATCATCAGCGTATTTCAGGCCGTCACCCAGATCCAGGAGATGACATTGACCTTTGTGCCCAAAATTATTGCGGTATTTATGGGCCTTTTGTTTGCCGCCCCATGGATGCTGGAGAAAATTACCAGCTACACTGTTCGTGTGTTCGAAAATATTCCCATGTATATAAGATAGGTAAAGAGCTTTTATGGAAATCCTCAACATCATTGATCCTGTTCAGATCAGGACCTATCTGCTGGTGTTGTTGAGGATCAGTATCTTTCTTTTCATGTTTCCCATTTTTTCATCCCCGGTATTTCCTGCCACCCTGAAGATGGGGTTTGCCATGGTAATGTCCCTGCTTTTTTATTCTGTCGTGCCCGTGGATTTGACAAGGTTCCCAATGGATGTGATCTCCACAGGCCTTTTAGTGCTGGCCGAGCTCATGGTTGGTCTGGCCCTTGGCCTTTGCCTGAGAATCTTTTTCGGGTCTGTCCAGTTGGCAGGCCAGGTGATCGGGTTTCAAATGGGGTTTGCCATGATCAATGTGGTGGACCCCCAGAGCGGTGCCAATGTTTCCATTATGGATCAAATCGGGTATTGGGTCTGTGTGGTGGTCTTCCTGATCATAAATGGCCATCATATTATTATTTCTGCCATGATCAATAGTTTTGAGCTGGTCCCCATTGGGGTGTTTGTGATGCAAAAGATGTTGATGCTAAAATTGTTGGATTTGTCCGGAGTGCTTTTTGTGGTTGCCATCAAAATCGGCGCCCCGGTGATTGCAGCGCTTTTTTTTGTCAGTGTGGGGTTTGGGCTGGTTTCAAAATTTGCACCCCAGATGAATGTTATGATTGTGGCCTTTCCCTTGAAGATTGTTGTGGGGCTTTTCCTTTTCGGGCTGACCCTTGAAGTCATTGTCATTGTAACCCGGGAATATGTGGAAGGATTTAAAAAATTATTAATGGTCCTGCTTTTTTATGCAGGGGGCGGATGATAGATGGCTGAAGATCCGGAAAGTGGCGGAGAGAAAACCGAAGATGCGTCGGATCGTAAGCTTTCCAAGGCCCGTGAGGAAGGAAATGTTGCCAAGAGTACCGAAATTCCTTCTGTATTTGTTTTGTTGGGCGGGGTGATTTCCCTGTGGGCCTCGATCGCTTATATGTATAACAACGTGATTGAAGTATTTCACTATAATTTAAATTTTGACAAAGTTCCTGATTTTACCCGGACGGAAATGGTAAATCTTTTGGTGGTGCATGCTCAGAAACTGTTGTTGATTTGTCTGCCGATGTTTGCCGGGGTTTATGTGGTTGCGATTCTTTCAAATGTGGTCCAGGTGGGGTTTGAGATTTCATGGAAGGCAATTGAACCCAAGTTTTCAAAGTTGAATCCCATCAGCGGATTTAAACAAAAATTTTCCTCACGGTCCGTGGTGGAAATGGTGAAAAACCTGGTGAAGATCGGGGTGATCTCCATGGTGGCCTATAATGCCATCATGGGAGAACTTACCAATATCACCCGGCTCTATGACAATTCCATCGGTCAGATTCTGTTGTTTATCCTGGATATCTCTTTCTGGATTTTTATCAAGGTCTGCCTGATTATGATGGTGGTGGCCCTTTTGGATTATGCATATCAGAAATGGAAGTTTCTGGAAGATCAGAAAATGACCAAAAAAGATGTCAAGGATGAAACCAAACAGACAGAAGGGGATCCCATGGTCAAATCCCGGATCCGCCAGCTTCAGCACGAAGCCGCCCGGAAGCGAATGATGGCCGATGTACCCGATGCAGACGTGGTGGTGACCAATCCGACAAGGCTTGCCGTGGCCCTGAAATATGACGGACAGACCATGGATGCCCCCAGAGTGCTGGCAAAGGGAGCAGGGCCTGTGGCCAAAAATATTCGCAGAATTGCCAGGGAAAATGAAATTCCCCTGGTGGAAGATAAACAACTGGCCCGGAATTTGTATAGTCATGCAGATATCGGTGGAGAAGTCCCCATCGAATATTACCAGGCAGTGGCGGAAGTACTGGCCTATGTGTACAAACTGAAGAATGGCCAGTGATTAGAGTGATGAGACTTGGATAATACACAGACAAAATACTGACAATTTTTTGACGGTGGCGTCAAAATAAACCATCGGGCACAATATAAGTATGATGTTAAAATTGATACAACAAGGGGTTTAAATGGCAGCAGAAGGAACCAGCATTCTTGCCGGGTTAAAAAGTGAATCATCGGATATTTTAATGATCGTTGCCTTTATCGGCATCCTCATGGCAATGGTTTTGCCACTCCATCCCATGATTCTGGATTTTTTCCTGGCCTTGAATATCTCTTTTGGAATCATGGTGCTCATTACCACCATGTATACGACCAAACCATTGGAGTTCAGCATTTTCCCTTCTCTCCTGCTGGTGTTGACCCTGTTCAGGCTGTCCTTGAATGTGGCCTCCACCCGGCTGATTTTATTGCACGGCAGTGAAGGACCCATGGCGGCCGGGGGGGTTATCATGTCCTT
>JAFLJU010000418.1 GCA_022712835.1 Desulfobacteraceae bacterium | reverse complement strand
ATCAGCCATGACCTTTCCCGGGATGAGCTTAAACTGTATGACCAAAACCTTCGTAAAAACATTATGGAGATATCCCAGTGCGGAATGAGCTTTTCGGTTATCTACACCATGATTATGGCAGGTGTATTCAACCTAATCCCTGAGTATGCGCTTGGGTACAGCATGGGAGAAGCCTCCATGATGGCGTCACTTATGGTATGGAAAAATCCGGGTGAGTTGAGTGAGAAATTAAAAAGCAACGATGCGTTCAGCAGTGCATTGAGCGGAGACCTGACAGCTGTTCAAGAGGCCTGGAATCTTTCCGCCAAAAATACAAATGCTGATACGAATGATAATAAGGCAAAAATCTGGGAATCATACACGCTTTTAGAGGATAGAAAAAAGGTTGAAGAACTCGTCAGTAAAGAGGACAGAGTTTATATTACCCTTGTAAATACTGACAACGAGCTTGTTATTGCCGGAGACCCTGAAAAATGTTTGCAGGTAATCAAAAAGCTTAACTGTAAATATTTCCCCTTAAAACTTGCCCTGGCAATTCACAGTGACCCCGCATACCTCGTCTATGACAAACTGGTTGATCTTTACTCCCTGGAAGTAAATAAATCCGCAGGTATTAAATTATACTCGTCCTCCTGTTACCTTCCGGTTCCCCTTAAAACAAAAGCCGTTGCAAACAGTATTGCAAAGGCGTTTTGCGATACTGTTGACTTCCCTAGGCTTGTGAGAAAAGTATATGATGACGGCGGAAGAATTTTCGTGGAAACCGGCCCCAGACAAACATGCTCATTATGGATAGACCAGATTCTTTCCGGAAAAAAATATGTAACCATCCCTCTGAACAATAAGGGCGTTAAGGATCAGGTTTCCATGGCAAGGGCTATGGCAATGCTGCTGAGCCATGGGGTGAATGTGAATGCAGAGCATCTGTTTAGATTTTAGATAAATTTTGGACAAATTTTGGAGTTAGTGAATGGATAAAATTGCTGTCATAGGGATATCCTGCCTTTTGCCAGGTGCAAAAAATCATAAAGAATACTGGCAGAATCTCATGGATGGAAAAAGCTCAAAATCCACTGCCGGATATGATCAAATGGGGGTGGACCCCGAAAAGTATTTTTCTTCAAAAAAAGGAGTAGATGACAAATTTTATTGTATGGAAGGTGGATTTGTCCGGGATTTTAATTTTGATTCCCAGGGCTTTTCTCTGCCTTCAGATTATCTTGATAAACTTGACGACCTTTTTAAATGGTCCCTTTACACCTCAAAAGAAGCACTAAAAGACGCTGGCTATCTTGGCCGTTCCGAACTTGAAAACTGCGGCGTTATCCTGGGAAACCTTTCCTTTCCCACTCGCCTTTCTAATGGCCTTTGTATTCCCATTTACCATGACGCGGTTGAGGAAAGTATCAGAAAACTGACCAAAACAGATGATTTCAATTTAAAGCCGTACACTGAAAACAGAGGGGATTCGCTTGATATCTCATCTGGCATCTCACCTGATATCTTAACGGATAACATGATGATTTCAGGATATCCGGCAGCAGTGATTTCAAAGGCGCTTAATCTGACAGGCACAAGCCTTGCTATTGATGCCGCCTGTTCATCCTCAATCTATGCCGTAAAACTTGCCTGTGATTATCTTTTAAGCGGAAAAACCGACATGATGCTTGCGGGCGCCGTGAGCTGTGCCGATCCTTTCTTCATCAATATGGGGTTTTCAATTTTTCAGGCCTATTCCGACGGCCCGGAATCAACCCCCCTGGATAAAAATTCAAGGGGGCTTATTGCCGGAGAAGGTGCCGGAATGTTTGTCCTCAAAAGATATGAAGATGCCGTAAGGGACAATGATCACATATATGCTGCCATTAAAGGAATCGGACTGTCTAACGACGGAAGGGGGCAATCGGTTTTATCCCCCAGTTCAGAGGGGCAGAATATCGCCTTTGAAAGGGCTTATAAAAATTCCGGGGTCAGCCCCAGAGATATTACCTTTGTTGAATGCCATGCAACCGGCACCCCCCTTGGAGATAAGGTAGAGCTTAATTCCATGGACAGTTTTTGGGGAAAATACGGAGGCTCTCCCTATGCGGGATCTTCAAAATCAAACCTGGGACATCTTCTGACGGCTGCGGGAATGTCCGGAATGATAAAGACAATTCTTGCATTGAATAAGAAGATCATACCGTCAACAATCAATATTAAAGAACCGCTGCACTCCAGAAACAATGTCATTTCAACCCGTCAGATCCCAATGTCGAATTTACCCTGGCCCGAAGGAAATGATAGCAGTCCAAGATATGCAGCAGTGAGCGGCTTTGGTTTTGGCGGAACCAACGGCCATATCATATTTGAAAAAAGCGACGCTCCGGAACAAGAGACAGGTAACGGGCCAGGTGCAAAAAGATCAGGCGCAAAAGGATCAGAACCCGGGACAACCGGCAACTCCGCTAGCCAATTTAACTCTAACATCATCAATTTGTTTGATGAAAAAAAACCAGAAGCAACCAGATTAGAAACAAACAGGTCAGAAGCAAAGGCATGTTCACTTGCCATCATCGGAATGGAGGCTATTTTCGGTTCGTCCAACGGAATCAACGAGTTTCATCGGACCATATATGACGGTATTCAGCATTTTAAGGATCTTCCCGAAAAGAGGTGGAATGGACTTGAAAAATATGACTCCATATTAAAAAAACATGGTTTTGAAGATGGTAAAGCCCCGGCAGGTGCCTATATTGATAAATTTGATATAGATTTTCTGGGGTTTAAAATTCCGCCCAATAAGGATGACAGACTGATTCCCCAACAGCTGCTTGCTCTAAAAGTTGCCGATAATGCCTTGAAAGATGCAGGCCTTAAGGGGGGAACAAATACCGCAGTACTGGTTGCAATGGGTGCGGAAATGTCTCTCCATAAGTTCAGGGGCAGGGTAAACCTTTCAACCCAGCTTGATGACAGTTTTGAAAACTATTCTCAAAATAATTACCGGGATCTTGAACAAAATGAAAAAGATGAGTTAAAAGAATCCATAAAGGGCAGTATCCACGGGGTTGCCAAGGTTAACCAGTATACCAGTTTTATTGGAAATATAATGGCGGCCAGGATATCCTCGGTCTGGGATTTTTCAGGCCCGTCATTCAGTGTGTCCTCGGAGGAGAATTCAGTTTTCAAGGCCCTGGATATGGCCCATTTAATGCTGTCCTCAAATGAAGTGGATGCGGTTGTGGTGGCCGGAGTCGATCTTTCAGGCGGCGTTGAAAACGTTCTTTTGCGACATAGTAAAAACCGTGTTAACAGCGGAAATCCAACCCTTAGCTTTGATGAAAATTCAAATGGCTGGATGGTGGGTGAAGGGGCCGGCGCCATCGTGCTTAAGAGGCGCGATCAGGCTGTAAAGGACAATGACAGAATCTATGCCACCGTAAATGCCATTGCATTTACATCGGGAGAGGATAAAAAAGCCGTGGCCAATGTTTGCCAAAAAGCCGCCCAAACAGCAGGAATTAATCTTTGTGATATCGAATATCTTGAAGTTTTTGCAAGTGGTTTAAAACATCAGGATGACGCGGAGATAAAAGGCCTGATCCATGCCTATGGCCAAAACGGAACCGCCGGAACCACCGCCGGAACCACAGCCATTGGCAGTATAAAGTCAAATATCGGCCATACCTATGCCGCATCCGGAATGGCAGGAATTATAAAAACGGCCCTTTGCCTGCACAACCGGTTTTTTCCGGGAACACCGGGATGGTCAAAGCCCAAGGAGCCGGAACTGTGGAAAGACAGTCCGTTTTTCGTTCCTCCGGATTCAAGGACCTGGTTCAACGACAGTAAAAAACAGGTCAGGGTAGCGGCAATAAACGGTATGGGCTCCGATGGTACATGTGCCCATTTGATTTTATCCGACGAACCCGGACAAAAAGTAAAGGAGAATCAATATCTCGCAGGATTGCCGCTGTCGATGTTCCTTCTGACGGGAAATACCCTTGATGAACTTTTAAACGAACTTGAAGAACTATCAAAATCACTTTTAACGGGCAAAGAGTTATCCAAACTTGCAGCCGGATATTTCAGGAATTTTTCAAAGAAAACTCACGTTAAATTCCGGGCCGCGATCATCGGGCAAAAGAGAAGTGAATTGTACGATGAGATTGATCTGGCCGGAAAGCAGATACGAATAGCCGCGGAGAATGGCATTGGCTGGACCTCGGAAAAAGGCAGCTGTTTTATACCGACCCCCCTTGGGGAAACCGGAAAAGTGACATTTGTTTACCCGGGCGGTTACAACGCATACATCGAACTTGGAAAAAATCTTTTCCAGCTCTTTCCGGAAGTCTACGAAAACATGGGCGCCTATTCGGATCTGATACCG
>JAFLJU010000211.1 GCA_022712835.1 Desulfobacteraceae bacterium | reverse complement strand
TTATATTGGTTTTTCGTTTGTCATCCATGCTTTTTATTCGTGTAATATAGTCCCTTTTTTCAAGTCATTTTGTAATATCAGTAACTGTTGCCTGGCTCAAACTGACGTTTTTTGAAAGTTGTGTCACAGAAATTTTATTTTGAGTGGATATTGACTGTAGGATAATAAGTTGGGGCCCTGTCAATCCAAATTTTTTTTCCAGGTTGATTAAATGTCGGCCTATGGCTTGAATAATTAATTCATAGAACACTATGCTTTTTGAATGTTGGAAACTAATGCTTTCTAAGCTGATATCAATATAAATAGGAGGTTACGGAAACAGCTCATTTGACAAATTAATTAGTATCCGATACATTCGCCATAAAAAATCAATCAATTATTATCTAAGGGAGTAAGACAGACTTATCTATGAAAAATGTTTTAAATTTAATTCTCAAGCGCTTGGGTGCCAGTCTGATCACTATATTTTTTATATCGGTTATTATCTTTGTCGGTGTTGAGTTGTTGCCGGGGGATGTGGCCGAAACTGTTCTGGGCCAATCAGCCACACCAGAAACAGTGGCAGCATTTAGAAAAGAGCTCAAATTAGATTTGCCGCCGCACATCCGATATGGTGTATGGCTTAACGATTTTGTCCATGGTGATTTTGGTAATTCACTGGCCAATGGCAGGCCTGTTTCCGAGTTAATCGGCTGGCGACTTTCCAACACGTTGTTTCTGGCCTTAACAACCGCCATGATAGCGATCCCCTTGGCAATTATTTTAGGCATGCTTGCGGCATTTTATCGAAATACCTTTTTTGACAAATTGATCTCGATCACAACCCTTTCTTTTATTTCTTTTCCGGAATTTTTTATAGCCTATATCCTGATCAGTTTTTTGTCTGTTAAGTTTAATCTTTTTCCAAGCCTGGCTATCATTGATAAAAATATGGGGTTTGGCGCTAAACTATATGCAATCTTACTGCCTTCCCTGACACTCACCTGTGTAGTGACGGCACACATGATGCGGCAGACAAGGGCTGCCATTATTAATGTGCTGGCCAGTGCATATATTGAAATGGCCCAGATAAAAGGGATAAAACGATTAAGAATCATTTATCATCATGCCTTTCCCAATTCCTTGTCCCCGGTGATCAATGTAGTTGCCGTGAACCTGGCATATCTTGTTGTGGGCGTTGTTATTGTTGAAGTGGTGTTTGTATATCCAGGACTGGGACAGCTATTGGTTGATTCAGTGGCCAAGAGGGATTTGCCTGTGGTCCAGGCATCTGGATTACTTTTTTCAATTGCTTATATTTTTCTAAACCTTGCGGCTGATATCCTGTCCATGCTTTCCAACCCGAAACTTAGACAATCTAAAATTTAGAAAGGAGGAGTGATACGATGCTAAAATTATTACGACAATCCCCTCTTTCAGCCCGAATTGGTATGGGCATTGTTCTTTTAAATTGTCTGGTGGCTATTTTTGCACCCTTGATCGCCCCCTATGGAGAAACCAGTGTGGTCGGGGATGTGTGGGAAGTTTCTTCTGCGAAGTTCTATCTTGGGACGGATCATATCGGAAGAGATCTTTTTACCCGGATGGTCTTTGGTGCAAGGAATACAATCGCCCTTGCATTTGTCACCACCATTTTATCATTTTTCCTTGGATCATGTTTAGGCTTTATTGCTGCTGTTAAAGGTGGGTGGACGGATCAACTGTTAAGCCGGATCGTTGATGTTTTCATGGCATTTCCCACCCTTATTTTTGCGTTGATGATTTTATCCGTGCTGGGATCATCCATCCCAACCTTGATTTTTACCATCGCTATCTTAGATTCCACACGGGTTTATAGATTATCCAGGGCTGTTGCCATGGATATTGAAGTGATGGAATTTGTGGAAGCAGCCCGACTAAGAGGAGAGGGGCTTTGGTGGATCATACGACAGGAAATTTTGCCCAATGCCATGCCGCCGCTCATTGCGGAATTCGGCCTGAGGTTCTGTTTTGTATTCCTCTTTATTGCCTCTTTAAGTTTCCTGGGGCTCGGCTTGCAGCCGCCGTTGGCTGACTGGGGCGGAATGGTCCGGGAAAATGCCGGTGCCATTACATTCGGCATATATATCCCTCTAATCCCGGCCGGCGGTATTGCACTATTAACCGTGGGGATCAATTTAATTGTTGACTGGTTTCTACATTTATCCAGTGGGCTTGAATAAAAAATGAAAACCTAGAAGGAAAATAATATGAACAATCTCCTTGAGATAAAAAATTTGAATATCGAAGCCTTTTACCAGGACCGATGGCAGCCCATTGTCCGTGACATCAGTCTTAATTTAAAAAGAGGAGAAGTTCTTGGACTTATCGGTGAATCCGGTGCCGGCAAATCCACCATCGGTCTGGCTGCCATGGGGTACACACGCCAGGGATGCAGACTTGCATCAGGATCTATAAATCTTGATGGGATGGAATTGTTTGATGCGTGTGATGAGGATTTGCGACTGGTCAGGGGATCAAAGATTGCTTATGTTGCCCAGAGTGCGGCAGCCTCCTTTAACCCCTCCCATCGTGTGATAAAGCAGTATGCAGAAGCGCCTGTCCACCACGGGATAATGAGCTACGAGAAAGCTGAAAAAGAAGCGATTGAGATTTATCGGCGTCTGTTTTTACCCGCACCTGAAAAAATCGGATACCGATACCCCCATGAACTTTCGGGGGGTCAGCTCCAGAGAACCATGGTGGCCATGGCCATGTCCTGCAAACCAGATATCATTGTGTTTGATGAACCGACCACAGCGCTTGATGTGACCACCCAGATTGAAGTTCTGGCGGCGGTCAAAGAAATCACGGAAAAAATGAACAAAGCCGCCCTGTATATTACCCACGATCTGGCTGTTGTGGCCCAGGTTGCCCATAGGATTATGGTATTAAGAAATGGCCGGCTGGTTGAAGAGGGGGAGACCCGTGAATTGATTAAAAACCCCAAAAGAAAGTACACCCGTGAGCTGTTAAATGTCAGAACATTAAGGGAAGAAAAAAGTATTACAGATAAGATGAAAGTAATACTTAAGATCAAGGATGTGGCAGCATCCTACACTGGACAGGATAATGTACTTGAAGATATTAATCTCATCGTCAGAAAAGGCAGAACGGTTGCCCTGGTGGGTGAATCCGGCAGTGGAAAAAGCACGTTGGCAAAAGTGATTACAGGCCTTCTTCCCGCCAACAACGGCAGTATAACCTTTTTTGAAAAAGAATTGCCAAAGGCTTTGAAAAGACGAGAAAAAGAAGATTTGCGAAGAATGCAGATGATTTATCAGATGCCCGACACTGCATTAAATCCTAAACATACTGTCAGAAAGGTCATTGGCAGGCCCCTTCAATTTTACTTTGGGATAAAGGGTAAAAAAGCGGA
Source organism: Desulfobacteraceae bacterium (assembly GCA_022712835.1). The sequence goes on along the minus strand of JAFLJU010000211.1, from coordinate 4,575 downwards.
AGAGCGAATCAAGGATCTGCTAAGGGACATCGAACTTGATCCGGATATTTATATTGACCGGTTGACCACAGAGCTATCAGGCGGGGAAAAACAGCGGATCTGTATTGCCCGGGCTCTGGCAGCGGAACCTGATCTGATCATCTGCGATGAAATCACCTCGGCTTTGGATCAACTGGTGGCAGAAGGCATACTCAATCTGTTACAGGATCTGCAAAATAAAACAAACATGTCTTACCTGTTTATTACCCATGATCTTGCCACGGTCAAGGCCATTGCAGATAAGATTGTAATCATGCTGGAAGGGAAAATCATCGAGCAAGGTGAGAAAAAACAGATTTTGTCCCCACCCCATCATGAATATACGGATAAGCTTTTAGCATCCATTCCAGAAATGGACCCGGACTGGCTTGATACACTTTTAAAAGAGCGCGCTTCAACTTTTATTAATCAATAATAAAAAAGGAAATTAACATGTCAGAACTATCAAAATTAACTGAACTCTTTGACCAGAATAAAATTAGCAGACGACAGTTTATTGCCCAAGTTTCAGCTCTTGGCTTTGCCGCGGCTCTTTCTCCTATGTTTTTCGCAGGCACTGCCCAAGCCTCTGTCCCCAAAAAAGGAGGCCGTTTGATAATTGGGATTACCGGCGGGTCAACCACTGATTCAATGGACCCTGGAACACTGACTTCCAACATGAATCAGAACCTCAACTGGCAGATAAGAAACAATCTTGTGGAAATCGATCACGATTTCAATGCCATCCCTGAACTTGCCGAGTCCTGGGGATCGACTCCCGACGCAAAAGTGTGGACGTTTAAGCTGCGTAAGGGCGTAGAATTTCACAATGGCAAAACTATGACATCAGAGGATGTGATTTATTCCATAAATCACCATTTGGGCGAAAAATCCAAATCTGCAGCTAAAGGGTATTTAAAAAGTATTGAAAATATTAAAGCGGACGGAAAACATGAAGTTGTTTTTGAGCTTTCCGGGGGCAGTGCTGATTTTCCATTTATCCTGGGCGACTATCACTTAACCATTTGTCCCGCCGGAACAAAAGGCCCGGAATGGGAAAAAGGCATCGGTACCGGGGGGTATATTCTTGAAGACTGGGAACCGGGTGTCAAGGCTTTTTCAAAACGCAATCCCAATTACTGGAAAGCGGAAAGGGCCCATTTTGATGAGATCGAAACCCTGTCTATAACGGATACCAATGCCAGGACCAATGCATTAAAGACCCGCCAGATAAACTACATGGATCGTGTTGATCTTAAAACCGTCCATCTCATGAAAAAGATGCCGGGTGTCAATATCTCGGCAATAACGGGGACGGCACACTACACCATCCCCATGATGGTAGACCGGAAACCGTATAATGACAATAATGTCCGCACGGCATTAAAGCTGGCTGTTAACCGTGAAGAATTAGTGAAACAAATATTGCGCGGTTATGGCGAACCCGGTAATGATCATCCAATAGCACCTGTAAATAAATATTATGCCAAAGATCTGGAGCAAAGAAAATATGATCCGGACCAGGCCAAATTTCATATGAAGAAAGCAGGCATGCTGGACCATGTCTTTAACCTGCATGCTTCCGATGCCGCATTTGCAGGAGCCGTGGATACTGCCGTCCTCATAAAGGAACAGGCCAAAAAAGCAGGTATCAACATCAATGTTGTCCGGGAGCCTGATGACGGGTACTGGAGCAATGTCTGGATGAAGAAAGATTGGTGCATGTGTTATTGGGGCGGACGCCCCATTGAAGATATGATGTTCTCCGTTGCATACTCAGATGGGGCCCCCTGGAATGATACCCACTGGAAAAACAAACAGTTTAACGAACTGCTGATAAGCGCAAGAGCAGAGCTGGATACAGATAAACGCAGAAAGCTGTATTATGATATGCAGGAAATATGCAGAAATGACAGCGGAACTGTTGTTCCCATGTTCAACCAGATGGTTGAAGCCAGCTCAGCTAAACTGGCCCATGGACCTGTCTCAGGTCACATGGCCCTGGATGGCATGAGAATTGGCGAACGATGGTGGTTCAAATAAAATCATTTTTTAAATCTTGAATAAACAGGCCGACACGTTTTGTGATCGGCCTGTTTACTTGAGTCGCAAGGTTACTTTTTTAGTGAACAATCATGGCAGCCACTGTCACATATCCCTTTCACTCACTTTGTGTTAACTCCTGCTTGAAAATTTTACGATGGGTTAGTGAACGCACTATCCAAGTTCAGGAATATCAAAATATTTTAAGTTTTCCCATGCATTTGAAACATTTAATTGCCCCTCTTCCAGTTTGGTGACAATGTCCACAACGGTTTGCATGAAAGGCGTTTCAAGGCCAACTTTTTTACCCAATTCTAGAAACTTACCATTGATATGGTTTATTTCAGTTTTTCGACCTTTTTCAATATCCTGAAGCATGCTGGCAACACCTGATCGATAAACTGAATAAATAGGACGCCAGTAGTTGTCGATCACGTCATCCATCTCCCTTTTTGTTGAAAATCCTACATTTTTCATGAGTGGTTGAAGTCCAAATATCTTTTCTGCGTTAATTCCCAGTTTTTCAATTATCAGACCTGCTTCACGTCCCAGGTGAGCAATACATGTCATGGCTTTATACGAATCTAATATTTTGCCATTATTACAGGCCAGGACGGCAGACATGCCACTAAATGTCGAATTGTCGGTAAGCTTTGAAAAGCGAACACCAAGAAGATTCGTGGATATTTCAGATGGACCGAAGTTTGAGAATACTTTTTGAATTTCTTTTGTTTTTTTAGTAATTTGTCCATCCGGTCGACCAAAAGTGATCATCAGAGAGGATTCGCCCGATGTTAATTCAGAGATGCCCGGCTTAAGCCAGGTAGCACCAAATTCGACACCACCTCCCATCACATTGTCTGCTCTGAAAATTTTCTTTGAAATATCTTCAGGAATACCATTTTGAAGTGTCAGGACAACACTCTTGTCGTGTGTAAATTGTAACACATGGTTGAGTGATGCTTCCAGGGCATTTAGTTTGGTTGTCGAAATAATTAGATCATATTTTCCATCCATTTCATTTGGCGTGATGGCTTTGACCGGTATGGTACACTCCATGAGCCCCACAATTTTTGCACCATTTAGATTCAGTGCCTCCACGTTCTCTTTATAACTGTCAACAAGTACAATATTTTCTTCTGCCTTACTGAGCAGGGCACCTAATATGGTTCCTATGGATCCGGCACCGATTAAGGCGATTCTCATTTTTTCTCCTTTACGTAAGATTCAATTTTCTCCTGGCTTCTGAGGTAGTTACCAATCTTGACCCTAATCTTTCAATGATCTCTTTTGCTCTTAACACCAAGTCAGCGTTCGTAGCCAGTACTCCTTTTTCTAAAAATAAATTATCTTCCAATCCAACACGGGCGTTCCCACCCATGATAACAGATTGTGCGACCATTGGCATTTCCTGCTTTCCGATACCAAAAGCGCCCCAGGCAATACCCGATGGCAGAGCGTCGAACATGGTAACCACATTTCGGGTGGTACCTTCTGCCCCATATGGGATTCCCATACAGAGCTGAAAAAGTGAATTTTTATCCAGAAGGTTTTCTTTCATCAATTGTTTCGCCTGCCAGATATGCCCCAAATCAAAGGCTTCAACCTCAGGTCTTACGCCAGCTTGCTGAATTCTTCTTGCGCTTTCTCTCAACATATCCATCGTGGCAACATATGCAGTAGAGCTGTAATTAAAAGATCCACAATCCAAGGTACAGATCTCGGGTTTGATCGCTTCTATATGTTGGACTCGTTCGGCAGGTGAAATCATGTCGGAACCTGGTCCGGCCATTGTTGGGTTTTCTTCACTGGGAACCAGGTCCCCTCCCATCCCGGTGGTTATATTTAAGATAACATCGGTATCACTGGCCCTGATCAATTTTGCAGTTTCCTTATACAGCTCCAGGTCTCTGCATGGTAACCCTGTCTTTGGATCCCTGACATGGATGTGAGCGATTGCAGCACCGGCCTGAGCCGCCTCGACCACAGCCATTGCAATTTGTTCCGGTGTGACAGGTAACCCTGGATGTCTACCTATAACATCGCTTCCACCAGTAACCGCACAGGTTAAAATTACTTCGGTATTCATATGTTCTCCTATTGGTAAAAGGAATAGTTTGTGTAAATAGATAGTTGAAAGAGAAAAACATGTCAATAAAATTGAGCGTCCCAAATTCACGGAATTAAACTATTATCAAATCATCTCTTTTGTTTTGTTAACGCATTTTCAAGAGACTGTCTGATTGAGGTTGGCATTTCCGTTGACTTGCGTGTTTGCGGGTCAAAGAATACTTCTACAGTTTCGTATGTGGCATGCACTTCCTTAGTATCAACATGCAACATTCGCTCTGTAAAAGTGCAGCTTTTGCGACCAATGCGGGTCAGCAAACTATCTACTAAAATTAAATCTCCTGCTACCAGTTCCTGCTGAAACTGTAATGTCGCCGAAGCTGTTACCGTATGAACTCCAAACTCGTCCTGCATTTTTTTATGGCTCCCCCAGTAAAGTGACCA
>JAFLJU010000354.1 GCA_022712835.1 Desulfobacteraceae bacterium | reverse complement strand
TATTTTGGAAGGGATATAATCAAGCTGTTCCGAGACTTCCTGGCCGATACGGGATTTAAGGCACCCGCACTGACATTGTTTTTCCTCTTCAGCAAGGTCATGCTCAACATCAACTCTTGGAAGATCGGCAGGTAACGGTTTTCGCCCCCTTTTCTTCCGGGTGTGTGAAGTAATCGGAGTTTCTTCTGGTTCTTCTGATATTGGAAATTGCTGTTCAGGGATATCAAACAGAGAAAGTTGTCCATCATCCTTGAAATTTTTTCTGTTTTTCTACCAAAAAGTTTATCCCGCAGGGAGTTAACCTGTTCTTGTAAAATCTTGTTTTCTTCGAATAAATTCAGGGCAATCTTTTTTACATCATCAAGATTATCTGCCTGGGTTAATGTCTCTTTGGTCATGCTCTGTATATACCATAACCACGTACTTTTTCATAGATTTTGTATCAAAAAATCATCGAATATTTTAAAGATTTATGAGCCTTTTCTTGATGGATTTCAAGACCGTCAATCAACCAGGCAAGCTCCTGTTGTCCAACGGTCATAACGTCCTCTTTGGACTCGGGCCATTTAAAACAATCCTTCTCTAATCTTTTGTGCCAGAGGCAAAATCCATTCTTACTCCAGTACAAAATTTTTAATATATTTTGTTTGCGGTTACAAAAAACGAACAGATGACCTGCAAAAAGATCCAGATCAAGTTTCTCACTGACCAAAATGGACAACCCGTCAATGGATTTGCGCATGTCTGTGATTCCCAAGGCAATATACACTTTTAAATTATGTGCCGGGAGAAACATCAAACTTGCCCTAGGACCAGAAGTACTTTTGCTAATGTTGTTTGTGAAAAGTCAGCCGGGATCTCAATTTGAAATCTTGATTCAACGTTCAGACGAAGACAGCTTTGGGCAGGATAATTAATCGTTTCTGAGACCTGGCCTGGTATAATTTGAACAAATTCAACCGGCAAATTTTTTCTTTTAAATTTTTTCTTCCAATAGGTAAGCCGGTTTGGTTTTAAATTATTGTTCCGGCAGTATGCATTCTGGGTTAATCCTGATTTGGACCATGTTTTTAAATGACGTTCCCAGAACTGGCAACGCTTTTCGTTTGATCCTTTTGAATTTACAGACACCATTTAAGCCTCCCTTAATTTGTAAGTAGGCTCAATATGTCATGATCCGGACTGGATTATAAGATGGGGTTCATTGATCGCTTACGCTTCTATTGCTCTGGCCCTGGGGTGGACACATCGCTGAACTCGTCGTTGGTCCGGAACGTAGTTGGAAACCACAGAATGCAGGCCACGAAAAATATTGGACGCATCGCTACCCAACTCGTGCATTATTGCCAATGATGGGATTGGTCAACCTGACAAATTCTTTAAACTTGGGTTCGATTGATACCCCTGTACTGGTGATCTATTCACCTGCTGACCATGTTGTCAGTACTGCATCGATAGAAGCGGCGTTTGCCAAAATTGGCGCGTCACAAAAACAGTTGATTGCCTACACGAAAGCGGACAATCCGGATCAAAATGTCTTGGCTGGAGATATTCTGTCGCCAAACTCAACGGAGGAACTTGCGGCGATGATTGTTAATTTTGTTAACAATTAACATAGGAATGAATGCTAATAGATATCAGTTTAGAGACCGACCAATATCGCCGCTGACGCGTCAATATTGGCGGCTCAAACAGGCGTTACTTAATGTTTATAACGGCCAAATAGGTTCAATAAAAGATGAATTGATTTCCAAATCCAAAGAAGCCGCTTTATCACCGATACTGCAAGACTTGCATACATCAGAAATTCGAACCTCAGCTCCGGGGATATTGGTGGAAAGGCCATTGGCCGGGCAAGACGGACAGTAAATGTTTACATTGCCGATTTTCGGGCCGCAGACCGACAGGACAAGGGCCTGAAAATATTCCGCATGAATCGTCTTGGTAGCCCCCAGGACAGGATAGCAAACCGCAAGGTTGGCCTATGGGGGTGCGGGTAGAGGAGATCAGAGGAAGCGAACGCTGTCCTGTAATGGGGCAGATACGGGTTCAAAATTTGCCCGGCCACGAAAGTGTGCAGACTTCTGATACGGCGTTGAATCACGTGAAACGACTTGAACGGAATAACTGTATTGGTGTGGATGATAGTCACACCAATGTTACTGACGGCCGTACGGACTTGAAAAAGTGCCCCGTATACAACCGTGTACCGTGAAGGCAGTTTCTGACTGCCGGGTGTCGAAAGATGCCTTACCAATGTTTGAGCCGGGTGAGGTGAAAGTCTCACGTCCTGTTCTGAGGGGGCTTGGGGCTGGTAACAGCCCCCGGCTACCCGGCTACAGCCCACAGATGTTGGCGTTCAAATATCATGTTAAGCAGTTGAGAAGACCTAAACTCCAATAGCAATCACAACAAGGCACATCACTGATAAAACAATCATGATCAAACTGCTCATTTAAGACATAATCACACCGTGTTTCGCACCAGGCATGACAATTGGGATAATCATAGGATTTCACTTTGCTTCTAAATTTTTTGAATGCTTCCTTATTCCAGATCTCCACAGGAGAGGTTTCCATCGCATCCCCAAAATATTTAGCATCGACCTGTTTGGTATCTCCGTTACGCATGGTTTCATATTGATGCCAGAGAAAATAACAAGGAGCCACAGATCCGTCCCATGTTATGAAAAGTGTATTTTCTTCTATAAAGCGACACTCTCTTCTGGTTTTTGGTCTTATTTGGGGTAGGGTAAGATCAATATCATATGCTTTGGCTTTGATTTTTGCATCATCAAATACGGTTTTAATTTTATCATATTTATTGCTTTGGTTCTTCAGAAAGGAGATGAGAAAGATTAATATACAAATTTTGTTTTAATGCCTCTTCTTTTAAATCAACCACCAATTTACAGATCTCAATGTCTCTTTCAGACTTATAGAATTTCCAACAAATTTTATCATAATCGGTGATATCTAAACTTTTTTGAGCTGCTTTTTTTCGGTAGATATCAAACAAATCCAATGCTTCATAGGAATTGTTTAAAAAAACAATTTGTTCTTCCATTTCTTTTTCATAGGCTGTTAAATGGGAGACAATAATAAAATCGACATTGTTTTTAGAAGCCCAATCGATAACAAAAGGCAGCTCCTCAATATTTTTTTTCATCAAGACAAACTCAATACCAACGGTGAATTGAAATTCTGGTAGTTGATGTCTGGCATCCCTTATGGCATTAAGAGTTTCATCAATGTCAGATAGCATTCCACCACTTCTTATTGAATTAAACTTCTCGGGTTGAATAGTATCAATGGAGACACATATTTTATTTATGCCTGATCGAATTAAGGAGATTGCTCTATTTTTTGTCAGCAGTTTGCCATTGGTTTGAATCCCACGGGTGCTATGTTGAGGCATCTTCTCTTTGGCATGGGATACAAACTCTTCAAGATTATTATTTAATAGAGGTTCACCAATACCGGTAAATATTATTGTATTCAGGTTGAATAACAAAGGTTCGCATTGTGAGAAAATTGCCTCTGTCAAATCCCCTTCAATGATCTGACAACCAGATGATTGTTTAACGCACATTTTACAATTAAAATTGCAACGGGTGCTTGGTTCTATGATTAATTTTTCAGGATATTTTATCAATATTATTTCCTTTCCAATTGTAGATAAACCTTTCCAGCTTAAATCCAATTTTTCACGAACATCAACAGCAAATCCTTGATTTACATCAAGTAATCCATTATTCATTCAACACTCCCTGGGTTGCTCGGAGAGGACACCCTCAATGACCGGGGTGTTAGCAATTCAAATTAAATAGAGATGGAATTCAAAAGTTTTGTTTTTTTCAACAGAGGGTGATATTGAACCGGGACATTATAGAGAGGTGGACTGGTAAAATGAATAATTTATATGATGCAATGGAACAACCGCGTTATTGCGGTATACCGACATTTATGAGAGCACCGCACATAACTGATTTTAATGACATTGATATTGCCTTACTCGGGATTCCCTATGACGGTGCGGTTGAAGCCCGTTCAGGCGCGAGGCAAGGACCAAGGCAAATCAGAGATTATTCAAGCATGATGCGTAAAATTCATCATGTCACGCGGATAAACCCCTATGATCTATGCCGGGTGGGGGATGTTGGGAATGTGCAGTTTAAAAAGATATTTGATGTAAAAGCGAGTCATAAAGATATTCAAGAGTTTATTGAAAAACTTCTTAGCGCTTCGGTTATTCCAATCAGTGCAGGAGGGGACCACTCCATTACACTGCCAATTATAAGAGCCATTGGAAAAGACAAACCCGTGGGTCTGATTCATGTTGATGCCCATACCGACTGTTGTGATGAGGAAATGAATTCCAAATACAGTCATGGCACACCATTTCGAAGAGCAATTGAGGAGGGGGTGCTGGATCCGAAAAGAACCATACAGATCGGAATCAGGGGTGCCGCCAATTCTGAAGAGTGCTGGGAATTTGGAGCAAAACATGGGATTCGTATTATCTATATTGAGGAATTTTCAGCCCTGGGTGTTGAAAAGGTGACTCAGGAGGCAAGGAAGATTGTCGGAGATGAAAGGACATACCTTTCTTTTGATATTGACGGTATTGATCCGGCATTTGCGCCGGGTACAGGCACGCCTGAAATTGGTGGCATCCTGCCCATGGAAGCCCAGAGATTGATTCGGGGTTTGCGGGGATTGAACATAATTGGAGCAGATCTTGTGGAAGTCTCACCGCCGTTTGATCCGTCGGGTAACACCGCTTTGATTGCAGCAACCATAATGTATGAAATATTGTGTATCATCGCTGATGCAAAATATTAAATATTCCTAGCCTAAGATGAACTCACACCCCTTTGAACTGAATTTTGATGCTCATCATATATATGGCGACATATGCATAACAAATCGGGTTCATACCGTACCGGCTTCAGCCAGCATAGATCTCTTTTCCCCACAGTCGAGGACTTTAACGCGACAATGGATATGATAGTTGAAATGGAAAGTGAAAAATGAAAAGAATAACAATACCCGGATTACCCCATCATGTTGTTCAAAGAGGGCTGCAGGGCAGGCAAACCTTTCTGAGTGATGACGATTATGCCGTTTATCTTGAGATAATGGCGGAATGCTGTCTTCGTTACGGTGTTGCTGTCTGGGCCTACTGCCTGATGCCGGACCATGCCCACCTGATTGCCGTTCCCGAAGAAAGGGGCGCCTTAACCAGATGCCTGCGGGCGGCACACGGCCGCTACACAAAATATATTAACAATCGAACCGGCAGCAAGGGGCAGTTCTGGCAGGGGCGATACGCATCACATCTGCTGGATGAACAATACCTGATTGCCTGCGCCCGCTATATCGAGATAAATCCGGTCAAAAGAGATTATGTGTATCGACCGGAGGATTGGCAGTGGAGCAGCGCAAAGGCGCATATCATAAAGTGTCATGACTCCTTAGTTCAGACGGTACCATTACTGAAAAGAGTTGAAACGGAATGGCGGGATTTTCTTGCCGAAACCAGGCCGCCGGAGGAAGCGGATTTGTTTTATTCCCATGAGAAGACCGGACGTCCGCTTGGTAGTGATGATTTTCTGGCTATGGTCCTCAGGCGTCTGAAATAGGGTAACATCTTTTGGGGGGGGGGATTTAATGCCCCCCCTTTTCTCCGCATGCCTGCTCTCTTTCAAGTTTACATGTTTATTCCATTCTCTGATCTGGTGCCTGGCTTGCCGCTTTTCATATACCTGGCAGTTAGAGCCGAGTGACCTTTCCTTTTTCAGTGGGTTACTCTGCAAAAACCAAAGTATTGAGAAAAAATTGACCCTTTTCCTGGGGAAATGGCAGGTTTTTCTTGGGGTTTATTGAGGCAAGGATCTGATATGGTTGACACTTGTCAAGAGAAAATAATATTCCCTGCCTCTTTTTTTTATCTGTCAAATTAAAGAAGATCTTATTCCTTTTAAAATTTTATTGCCAGGGACGGTGTCATCAATTAACGACGGTTGATC
>JAFLJU010000453.1 GCA_022712835.1 Desulfobacteraceae bacterium | reverse complement strand
TTCTGGTTGACCCGATTTTCAAGGGTCAGCTGGGAAAATTTATGGTCCCTGACATTCTGATAGGATTGAACCGAAGGGGTGGCAGATCCCAGAATAACCGGGCAATCCTGCATTTTCCCCCGAACAACAGCCAGATCCCTGGCATTGTAGCGCAATCCGGTTTCCTGCTTGTAGGAGCTGTCATGCTCTTCATCCACAATAATCACACCAATATCTTCAATGGGAGAAAAGATGGCAGACCTCGCTCCAATAACAATACTCACCTTACCAAGGGATAGCTTTCGCCACTGATCCAGGCGTTCCCCATGGGTGAGCATGGAATGGATCACCGCTATTTTCTCCCCGAACCGGGCCCGGAACCTCCGCTCGGTCTGGGAAATCAAGGCAATTTCCGGAACCAGGACAATGGCGGTCTTGCCCGATTTAACCGCATCGGCCACCAGGCGCATATAAACTTCGGTTTTGCCGGATCCGGTTACCCCGGTCAACAGATAAGGGATAAACCCTTTGTGTCGATTCTCCCTTACTGTTTCAATTAAAATGGCCTGTTCACCGGTAAGGGTGGGCGGAGTATCCGGCTCCACCGGGTCCCCAAGCGGGTCCCGAAAAACCTTGCGCTGGATAATCTTGATATAGCCTGCCTCGGCCAGCGGTTTGATCAGGGTTGCCGCCGTGGGAACATGAACCTTAAGGCTGGTCAAAGAAATTTCTTGCTGTTCCCGGACCAAGCTTAAAATCTGTTGGCGTTTCTGGGAAAGCCGAATATTTTTTTCAGGCACTTGTCCCAAATACTGGATAAATTTTTCTGTTTTTATGTTGGCGATTTCTTTTTTTAATACCGCTGAAACCGTCAGCAAATCATTTTTTTCCATTTTCCGGACCAGGGCAACAATGGAAGGATTGGAGCTGTTTTTTAACAATTGCTTTAGGGTGCAGCCCTCTTTTTCTTTTAAAAATTGAATCACGCAGGCTTCTCCCGGGGAGAGCGCACCGGAAGAGAATGCTTTTATCCCAGCCGGTGTCACAAACACACAGGAGACATCCTGCCGGTCAAGACCCGATGGAAGGGCTGTTTTAATTACCTCTCCCAAAGGAAAAATATAATATTTGGCCACCCATTTAAAAAATGCAATTTCATTAACCGGAAACAAGGGGTGGTCATCCAACACATCCAAAATATTTTTGGCTTTATAAGGGCCGCAGCTTGCCTGTTCCCCAAGAACATAGCCGGTCACCCGACGCCGACCAAAGGGGACCAGAACCCGCATCCCAATAGCACATAGTTCCCGTAGATGATCCGGCACTTTATAAACAAAAGTCATATCCAGGGGCAATGTCACACTGACGTCTATGTAATCGGTTTGGATCATGGGACCTAATTGTGCACAAAAAAAGATTAATTTCAACATCAGACTTATTTTCTTGACTAAAAAACCGGTGTTTTATAAAAATGGAAGGATATTTTTTTTCTATTATCACACGCAACAATTTATATAAAATAGTTATATAAAATAAGGAGGCACCATGGCTGTATTCGTAGGGGACCATCCTCTCATTAAACATAAATTAGGACTCATGCGGCAAAAAGACATCAGCACCAAAGACTTCAGAGAACTGGCATCTGAAGTGGCACGGCTTCTGACCTATGAAGCCACCAAAAACCTTACCATGGAAACAAAGGTGATCGAAGGGTGGGCCGGCAAGGTTGAAATCCAAGGAATAAAGGGGAAAAAAATTACCATCGTCCCCATTTTAAGGGCCGGACTAGGTATGATGGACGGGGTTATCGATCTAATCCCTTCAGCCAAAGTCAGCGTAGTCGGGTTTTACCGGGATGAAAAAACCCTAGAACCGGTTCAGTATTATGTCAAAACGGCCAGCGCCATGGGAGAAAGAACCGCCTTGATCCTTGATCCCATGCTGGCCACCGGCGGCACCCTGATTGCCACCATTGATCTGCTCAAAGAGGCGGGATGTAAAGATATAAAAGGCTTGTTCCTGGTGGCGGCCCCGGAAGGGATTGCAAAGGTAGCCGAAAAACATCCGGATGTGGATATTTATACAGCAAGTGTGGATGAATGCCTCAATGACATCGGGTATATCCTTCCGGGCTTAGGGGATGCCGGTGATAAAATCTTTGGAACCAAATAAATTTGGAACCAAAATCTTTGGGACCCAATAAGCCGCACACGCTTTAAAAACGTTCTTTGCCCTTGAAATCAAAAGTTTAGATTTCAAGGGTTTTTTTTAAATCTTCTTGATACAGATCAAGGTTAATTCCCTATTTTTCGGGTAAGTTTTATCCAACCTCTAAAAAGAAAGGAATTAAAAATGCATGATGGATGTTCCGGCGCCTTTGAATCAGGCAAACAAATTGTAGATAAGATCAGAATGATGGGATTTAACGCAACCCCCCTGGCAAGCGCCCTTGAAATTGACTGCACCAATTGTCAAACGCAGTTTCAAATGGAAATAATGGAATCCCAATGCCCCTCCTGCGGAATGGTTTATGGCGTTACCCCCTGCCATTCCCATAGCTCAGAATTTGCAAAAGCGGCCGGAGTAAATTATTAAATGACAGATATCACAACCCTGAAAAACCGCATGGATGCCCTGACGATCCTCATCAAAGAAACCCGTGACCGGTTGCCGGCCCACTCGACAAAGCCGCCGGTCATGATGGAACTTCTTGGTTATGAGGATGAATACGAGGCCCTGACAAAACAATTGGAACGGATGAAACAATTAGACGCAATTAAATCCAAGGGATAAATATGGAATCCTTTCAAGTCTTTGATGAAAAATTAAAGGCGTGCATGTTAGAATTCCAGAAATTTGTTTTTTCACCTGAAAAAGCAAATATTCTGGGTGCCCGGATATCCAGCCAATCGATAGCTGGCCAATCCATTGTGATTGATTTTTTTAACCGGAAAATTCTTATTTCAAAGCAAGGGGTGATGGATACCCAAGGCCTTGAACTCACGCCTGCGGTCAAAGTCTTGTTGCTAAAATATCTTCTCATGTGCCCGGATCGTATTGATGGAACCCCCGAAACCACCAACAAACTTGTGACCTTTAGGGAATTTTCCAATGCAGGTCCCCTATTCTCAAGCTTCACCACCAATACCGCAAAAATCATTGAAACCACATTCTCCGGTAATCTGGCAAAATTGGAAGCCCAATGCACACGAATTGGCGGCACCCTTATGGCAACTGCCTCCCATGACCTAAGTATCAGATTCAGAGCGCTGCCCCGCATCCCCATCATCTTCAACTTCAATGACAAAGAGGACGCACTACCGGCCAATGCCTCCTTCCTATACCATGACAATGCAGACACCTTTCTGGACCTTCAAAGCCTGATGGTGACCTGTACCTACCTGACCGGCCTGCTCATCCGGACGGAAATCCCCTAGGTTTTACGGCGTTTAAACGCGTTTTGATACAGGTACAAGGTAAAAGAGGTGCCAAGTCCAAGCAGGTGCGTTAGCAGATTCCAATACAGGGCAGCGTAGAGCAAAAAGGAGGCCATCCATAAAACCCCAAGATTA
>JAFLJU010000629.1 GCA_022712835.1 Desulfobacteraceae bacterium | reverse complement strand
AATGAATTTTGCCGATAACCACCGTGATATTATCTTTCCCTCCGGCATCGAGAGATAACTTGATTAATGCATCAGCTGCCTTCTCAGGTTTTGGAAACTGGGAGATTATCCGACATATTTCTTCTTCAGTTATTGACCGGTAAAGACCGTCTGAAGCTAAAATGAGCATGTCATCGGATTTAAGTTGAATCTTCCCGGATTCAGGCGTCACATCCTGGCAACCAACACATTGATCGATTACATCTTTTGAATAATGCTGTTTCGCCTGGCATTTTGTCAGTTCGCCTTCCTGTATTAAAAATCGGGCAAGCGTTTGGTCCTGGGTAATTTGCCGTATTCGATTTTTTCTTAAGAGATACAGACGGCTATCCCCTGAATGACACCAGGATGCGACATGATTTTTAATGAATATAGATATAAGCGTTGTTGCCATCCCATTCAACCCATGATTTTTTTCCGCAAGAGCACAAAGCATTTGATCCATTTTTCCAAAAAAGAAGGATGGGTCTTTAGCAGTTTGGGTACACCCTATGTCTGTCAATTGTTTTAATTCTTCCATGACATAGTCAGAGGCTATTTCTCCTCCTGGTTCGCCGCCAAGACCATCCGCAATCGCCATCAGGATTGTGTCATCTGAAAAACAACGCATGGCATACCGGTCTTGATTGGTTTTTCGTTCTAAACCAATGTCGGTTTGTGCCGCTACTTCTATTTTTTTTGTTTGCAGGACATCCTGTTTTTGTCTCCACAGAACATTATTTTCAGTTGTGATAATCTTGTCCCCGCTGTTAATTATGGAAATGCCATCTGTTTTTTTGACAAGTTTGTCTATTTTTTTTTGCAAAATTAAAAAGTCATTTTCTTTATCCGGATCAAATTCAAATTTAATGGTTCGGATATTTTCCCTTTTCAACCCTGAAGATAGTGATCCCCGGCCGGGAAAGGTCAAGCCAAGATAGTCTGTTATTTGATCCGGTGTTTGAAACCGATCTTTTGGATTTTTTTCACAGGCCTTTAAGATGAATAGCCTCAACTTTTCAGGCAGATTCTTTGCTATTTTTCCAGGATCAGGTATGGGTGACTTCCTCATCATCTTCATCAGTATTGCTTGATTATCAGATGAAAATGGGAGTTGGCCTGTGACCATTTGAAAGGCGGTAATGCCCAGAGAGTATATATCACTTCTGAAATCAGCAGGTTCTCCATCGATTTGTTCCGGTGCAAGGTAGTTAAAATTTCCCCCCATCAAAAAATCATCCGTACCCAGGAGACACGCCAGACCGAAATCGATCAATTTGATTTGATCCTGGGCCAACACGATGACGTTGGAAGGATTGATATCCCGATGGATGAGTCCTTTTTCACCGGCAAACGCCATGGCAGATGCCAGTTGACGCAAAAAATGCAATGCCTGATCAGGCGGGATAGTTTTCAACCGCTTTATCATGTCCTCCAAAGACTCCCCGTCAAGGTATTCGTAGATGATAAACAAAGTCTTATATCTAACCTCAATATCAAAAATGGTGACGATGTTGGCATGATTCAGCCGGGCAATTAACTTGGCTTCGTTGTGGAAATTTAGCATGAAGTCTTCTTGCATGGACAGGTGGTGGCGCATCATTTTTATGGCAACAGGTCTTTCAAGTTCAGAATGAATTCCCTTGTAGACAATACTATACCCACCTCTCCCGAGAAAGTCAGTGACCAGATATTTACCAATGGTCCTTTCTGCAATAGGGCCTTTGCGGTCAAATCGGTCGGCAACAAGTTCTGTTAAAAAAGCGAACAGATCCGGATCTTGTTTGGGGATGCGATTAAAGTCTTTTTTTTTAATTTCCCACACATTCATTTGAGTTTCCGCTTCTACATGAAATCCCATTGGTTCTCCGGTGACAAGAGAAATCATCCCGACAATATCCCCTTCTCCCCGATGACCCACCGGATAAAGAACGCCTTTTTTCTCAACAAGTTCCATGCAAGACCCCAGCTGGATAATATAGGCGGTCTGTGTTATTTCCCCCTGGCGGATAAATCGTTTTCCCTGGTGGATCTGCCTTAAGATTAAATTTTTCAGTATGGATGATTGTGAATAGGGCTGGACAAATCGTAAAAATTTTGTCCGTATGTTCAGACTTCCTTCCTGGGCTCTGACTTCATTGTAAAAATGACATTGGGTGCAACTTTTTCTTTTTTCGGCAAAGGTTCCCTGTACGGTTCCGTCACACATGGTACCGGCCACTGCCCAGCAAAACCTGCCAGCATGGCTGCCTGAGTTTATACCCTCATGGGATGCGTCCACAGAAGCCGGACAAATTCCCAGTTCCAGAGCATTCTCACCACCGGCTTCACGTCCGCACTGCATATATTCCCAACAATTTTTCTTTCGCACCATAGGTCACCTCGATCGCATTATCCGTTCAAGATCCTCAACAATGATTTGATTCCTAGCGAATATAGTTTCTCTTGTTCCTAATCTGAGTTCTTCATCTGAAAATTGCTCGGCTAAGGATTCCTTTTCTTCTTGTGACAATGCTTTTTCTGCCATGGGAAAAAATATCTGATCTTCCAGATAAATATGACGACGCAGAAGTGATACATAAATAGACAGACTTTCCAGGAGAAATGTGATGGACATCTCTTCTTTATTTCCATACCCTTTCAAGGCTTTTTTAATCTGACCAATACAATGCTTGCAGCGCTCATGCTGATACCGCAGCGTGCCCATGGCTGAATCCAATTCCCCTTGTTTTTTATAGGACAAAAGACCAAATAATAAAAATTCTTCTTTAAAATGATGAAACTGATCCGCAAAATCCGAACAGAAAATCATGGCCTTCTCATAAAATTCACCTGGTATAAATTTACCATTTTCAAGCTGTTTTCTGGACTGATTGAGCATATGGAGGACTTTCAGTATTAAGAGGTGCTCATCGGTTAAGGTCTGGGTTACTTTCATCATTGACTCTCCCTGTAAAGCGTTAAAACCAAAATTCAGGGTACTTTCTTGAGGTTGCCAGATTATTGACGATCAAGGCCACGACCAGCATGATCAAAACCCCGGCGCCAACGGGAATGAACACATATAAAAAACCAAGGTCATGGATTTTTTCACTGCCGATAACAGCAATCAACGCAGTTGCCCCTCCGGGAGGATGCAGTGTTTTGGTTGCATGCATGGCGGCAATTGCTGTGGCAACGGCAATCGAGGAAGCAAACCAGGGAAAAGGATAAAATAATTTATAGGCAATTACTCCAATGAGGGCCGAGATGACATGCCCGCCCACAAGGTTCCTGGGTTGTGCCAAAGGACTTCTGACCGCACCGTATATTAATACGGCTGAAGCCCCAAAAGATCCGATGATATATACCAGATCATCACCGCTAAACAGATTATAGTGCAAAAAAGCCACCGGTGCTATGCCTAAAAGAGCACCCACCCATGACCAGGCGATCTCTGAAAACCCAACCGCTGGGGGACTCTGGCCCCCCCCTTTCATTTTGCTGAAAAACAACATTCAATCACATCTCCTAGCTTTTATTGACTAACACATGGTCTGAACAATGTCTGATCGGGCAATAATTCCCACAAGTTTTAGCTTATCATCAATTACCGGCACCCTGTTGATGTTTTTCTGATCCAGAAGGGTGGTAATTTCCATTAAAGGGGTGTGGGGCTCGATGGTGATGCAGGGAGAAGACATGATATCTGAGGCCGTAAGATTTTTAAAGTCCGCTGCAATACAGCCTGTTGTTTCAAGGCATTGTAAAACAACACGCATAAAAGTCGGCGCATGATCATCATTCATCCTTTTTAGAAAATCTTTTTCAGATATGACACCTGTAACCGTCTGATCATCTTTGAGAACCGGAAGGCCTGAAATCTTGTTGTCGGCCATTTTTTTTGCCACTTCCATAAGTGGAGCATTTTCGCTTACTGTGATGACACTTCGGGTCATGATCTGATCTGCTGTGATGGCGTTTTTCAACCGGGACATGGCTTGATCAAAGGCCACAAGATAAACTTCCATAAAATCCGAAGGTGTAATATCCAGATACCCTGGTATTTGTTTCATGGCCTGAATAATATCTTCGTCTGAAATTGGCAGGGTGCATTCATTGAGTGAACTAAATTTCATATCATCCCTCTTGTAAAAAGGTTTGGATAAAAAAAATGGTTTTCCAGAAAAACTGCTTCCTGAAGATGTTTTGCTGGATGGACTACCGGCATTTACTATGAAAATAATTACTTTTTCTGATTATTTCATTGACTTAAATCAAGTTTTTCAAATTTATTGATCTAAATCAAGTTTCTTTTTTGACCACAAAGGTATAAAAAAGAAAAATTATATGGAAAAGAGGTGGTCTTATGAAGGAATGGTTTGAAATTTACAAAATAACAATATCTTTTTTTTCAATAAGAAGACTGATTCAATTATTATCATGTATTATTGTTCTTGCCATCGGGATGCAATTTTACACATTTGTAGCCCAACTTGAAACCGGCATCATCCCCGGCTTTGAAAGACCGCCCGGTGTAGAGGCCTTTCTTCCGATCAGCGCCCTGGTCAGCCTGAAATATTTTTTTGTTACCGGAGAAATCAACACCATCCATCCGTCGGCATTGGTAATTTTTTCAATCATTTGCATGACAGCTTTGATCGTGAAAAAAGGGTTCTGCAGTTGGGTTTGCCCCATTGGCCTGCTTTCGGATATTTTTGAAAAATTGAATGGGTTCTTCTTTAAACAGAAAGTGGTCCTGCCGATTTGGGCGGATGTGGTATTGAGAAGTATCAAATATGGCCTGGCCGGTTTCTTTGTATGGTCCATTTTTTACAAGATGCCCATACAAAGCATTGAGCAGTTTATTCAAAGTCCTTACAACCGATTTGCAGATGTTAAGATGTTGCATTTTTTTACTAATATTTCTAACACTGCATTGATCGTTATCCTTGTATTATTTGTATTGTCATTCGCCGTTCCTTATTTTTGGTGCAGATATCTATGTCCCTATGGAGCTGTTCTGGGAGTGTTCAGCTTTTTGAGTATCGGTAAGATTAAACGCAATCCATCCAATTGTACCAATTGCGGCAGGTGTGAAAAGAAATGTCCCAGCCTTATAAAAATCAGGGAGAAGGAAAGCATTCACTCTTCAGAATGTACGGCATGCATGACCTGTGTGAAAAACTGTCCTGAAAAACAAACTTTAAGCTTTTCACTAACTCCTGGCGATATTCAGCTTGGGCAAACCACAATTGCCCTGATACTGATTTTCATGTTTTCCATGGGCATCTCCATGGCCAAAACATCGGGTAACTGGCAGAATGAAATTACAAAACCTGCCTATCTCAGGTATGTGATACAAAGTAATCAGCCATGGGACTCAAATGGGCAGGTTGACCCAGAAAAAATGGAGAAAATGATGAAGGCCATGAGAAACATCCAGGCACAAAAACCTCAAATGATGCAAACTTTTAAAGAAAAAATAAAATGACCATACCTGGCAATTTAATGACCACGGCAATACAAGTTAATATATGGAGATAAATATGCGCGTTCATTATTTACAGCATGTCCCGTTTGAGGGGATCGGCAGTATCAAAAACTTTTTGATTGAAAAAGGGCATGAACTGACATGCACAAAATTATATGAAAAAGAAAAACTTCCCCCGGCACAGAATTTTGATTGGTTGATTGTAATGGGAGGCCCCATGGGAGTGTATGATGAACAAATTTATCCCTGGTTGAAACTTGAGAAAAAGTTTATTAAAGAAGCCATTTCTTCAGGAAAAACTGTGCTGGGTATCTGTCTTGGTGCCCAGTTGATCGCCGATACATTGGGAGCAAGGGTTTATCAAAACAAATACAGAGAAATCGGCTGGTTTGATATTATACGATCAAAAGAAGCGGAAAATACCCTATT
>JAFLJU010000301.1 GCA_022712835.1 Desulfobacteraceae bacterium | reverse complement strand
TTTACTGAGGTCACAGCAGGTAATACCGGCCATCTCGTTTAAAACAGCCTTGACCGATTTTGAAAGGGCTTGGCAATGATAGCCGCCTTCAAGTGAATAAACCACCTTGCCTTCGCATACCTTTTCAGCGATTTTTTTTATGGAGGCGGTCATGCCTGCAAACCCCTGGGCCGTCATGCACATGCCCCCCATGGGGTCATCCCTGTGGGTATCAAACCCTGCTGAAACAAGAATCAGCTCCGGTGCAAATTGTTCTGCCACGGGTGCCAGCAATTGCTCAAAAATAGCAATATATTCTGCATCACCATATCCCTTGGGAATGGGTAGATTGATGGTGTATCCTTCTCCTGGACCTGCACCGGTATCGGTAAAACTTCCCGTGCCCGGGAAAAGCCGTGCCTGGTGAACAGAAAAAAATAAAACACTGGGGTCTCGTTCAAAGGCATGCTGGGTGCCGTTCCCATGGTGAACATCCCAGTCGATTATCAGTATTCGGCTTATGTTTAAGTGGATCTTAGCAAAGTGTGCTCCCAGAACAACATGGTTGAACAGGCAATAGCCCATGGCCCGGCTTTTTTCGGCATGGTGCCCGGGAGGTCGTATCAAGGCCATGGCATTGGCTATTTTTTTTGAGGTCACAAGGCCGATGGCGTTTAAAAGGCCGCCGGTGGCATAGAGTGCAGCGTCAAAACTGTCTTCACATGCATGGGTGTCGGCGGTGAGTGCGATGAGTTCTTTTCCTTTGGTATCTGCTATTTTATCAAAATACTCGGTGGTGTGCCAAAGAAGAATTTCGTTTCGGGTAGCTTTCCTTGGTTCAATATCCACAAAGCGATCCTTAAGGTCAGGATCATTGACCATTGAATACAAGGATTGAAGTCTTTCCGGGGTGTCTGGGCAGCCATCTCCCGGGATATGCTTTAAAAAAGCCTTCCCTGTAACGATGCCGGTTTTCAACTCCATTTTATTCAACGTCATCCTATTTGTCTCCTTCCTGTTCAACTCGTTCCTATTCGTTTTTTTCCTATTCATTTCCTTCCAGGGGAACCACCAGTAGGGCGCAGGGGAGCTGATCCAGCAAATCTTGTGTGGTGGTGGCAATGACCCTGCCCGGGTGGGTGTCAATTCCTGCTATGATCAAATCAATTCCATGGGTTTTCGCAAAAATAGCCAATTCTTCCCCGGGGACGCCATGGAGAATATGGTGGCTGCCGTGCATCCCCTGACCCAGCCTTGCAAATAACTTTTCTTCCAGCTTTTCTTCCAGCTTTTTTTGTGTCTCCTCATAGGGGGCCAAGGTGTTGTCCATAACCTCCTGGTTAAAGGGGGATTCCATGACATGGACCAGATTTGTTTTTGAATGGAATTTCTCAGACAAAATGGTGGCATAGGCTTTTAAATGGGTGTCAGATTTTGTCAAACTACAGGCGATGATGATATTGGCAAATTCCGATTTGGAGGTCAATTTCTTGGAAAATGGTTTGGCCGGGGGGATCACTAAAAGCGGGTGACGGGTGGCCTTTGCCATTGGGCCTAGGACCGACCCCATAAAAAACTGTTGAAAGAGGGATAGTCCATGGCTTGCCGCCATGATGATATCGGGTTTTGTCTTTTTGGCCACCTTGGAAAGTTCAAGGACAGGATTTCCATAGGTGACAACGGGCTCCCATTTCACATCAAAGGGGCCCATCTGCTTTTTGATTTTTCCCAGGGCCAGTTGGATCATCCTTTCTTTTTCACCGCCCCGTTCGAATTCAATTTGCCGGTCGACAAATCCCCTGGGGGGCACAATCGTATGAAAAATAAGAAGACAGGCATCAAAACACAGACAAAACTTGACACCAAGGGGGAGCACCTCATCTGAACCGCTTGATAAGTCTGTTGTGCAAAGTATTTTGTTTATCGGTTGCATTTTAACCACCTTAACCCTTGTCTCAGCGGTTTATCGTTGATGATGGCAATTATTTCCATGACAGGCTCTTTTTGCTCTTGTTTGTCAGAGATTTCCCGGGGAGAAAGAGAACTTGGCGTGTGGGAAGGCGAAGGTTTCCAGGGAAATTGTTTTTCAATGGTCCGTGTCAATCATATTCTGATCCATATTTTTTTATACAAGTAGGTAATTTGCTTGTCGATCTTTTCTTTTTTACCCTTCTTTGTCAATCAGAAATTTTTGACCAGGAAAGGGGTGGGAGTTAAAACTCATCGGGAAAAACAGATTGAAGCTGATGAACAATAGAAAGAACAGGGGTGCCAGGAGCACCAATGTCGTGAACAGGCTTTCTATGTTTGCTGAACAATTCATGAAAGCTTGATATTATCCCTTCTTCTTGGTAAAAGATTTTCCATGAATCAAAAAGAAAAACAGGCAATGTCCCAAGCAACAGGAATGCCTGGAATGGTTACTGAAAAGTTTGCATTAAGATCTCCTTTATCGAAAAAACGCGATTCCCTGATAAAATCTTTGGAGCGCCGCCTTTCACAAAAAACCGTATCCGAACAGCTATTTATTCTTGAATGGTCTGTTGTATAATGAAACTTTCATGAGGAAATATCCATGAGTAAATACGATGACCTTGTTAAGAAACTAAAAGAAATATTCCAGATAGATCGGCCTGAGCTTGATTTTGGCATCTACCGGATTCTCAATACCCGTATGGGTGAGATCAACGACTATCTGGAAAACCGCCTAAAGTCCAAGGTAAAAGAAAGTCTGGCCGCTTCAGGCGAATCAAATAGGGAAGATTTGCAAAAGGAGCTGAAGAAAAAAGAATCACAATGCCGTGCTGACGGCATTGATCCGGATAATGTACCCAGGGTGCTTGAGATCAGGGAAAAACTTAGCTTATTCTGTGTTGGCACATCCGAACATGAAAATGCGGTTTTCACCCACCTGCTCACTTTTTTCTCCCGCTATTACGACAAGGGTGATTTTGTCAGCCAGAGACGGTATAAGGGTGACACCTATGCCATTCCCTATTCTGGTGAAGAAGTGGTGCTACACTGGGCAAACAAAGACCAGTACTATACCAAGAGCGGAGAAAATTTTACCAATTATGCGTTTAAGCTGGATGATGGACGTACCGTTCGGTTCCGTTTAGTCACGGCAGATACGGCCAAAGATAACCGCAAGGATAACGATAAGGAACGCCGTTTTATCTTGATAGAGAAACACACCCGAATTCTCTTTGATGAGGAAGGTGAAGAATACGAAGAAGAACTTCTGCCGGTGGCAGAAGAGAGTGACGAACTGGTTCTGCGTTTTGGATACAAGGCCATGCCCAAGGGCAGCAAACAGAATAAGCTGGTACTTGATGCCGTGAACAAGGTGCTGGACGATACAAATGTCAAAACC
>JAFLJU010000468.1 GCA_022712835.1 Desulfobacteraceae bacterium | reverse complement strand
GCACGCACGAGGAAAACTTCCTGCTGTCCTATCCTGCAGAGTGGGTCCTTGGGATCAAACGGTGCATAGTTGACCGTTCCCATAACCCCATTGAAGTTCTGGATTTTTTCCAATTCAGCCACCAGTTTTTCCCGGGTGAGTTCCCGGCCGCAGCGTTTGGCTGCTTCTACAAATGGTTCGACTAAGCCCATGCCGGTTGAAAAGGTCATGCCCCATCGTTCTTCTTTAGCGGCAAATTTACCATAGGCGTCTTTTTTATATTTTGCCAGCAAAGGAAGTGAGGGGGCCTGGCTATCTTCTTTATTTCCGATGCCGATTTGTTTAGGATCCATCATCCCAAAACTGGATGAGATCGTCCCCGCATACAGCCCTTTTGTAATGGCCATCATTAGGGGGTGATCACCACATGTGGAAGCGGTCATCCACTGGGGCGTAAACTGCATGGCTTTGCCGGTGCCCTGGAGGCGGGCGACATGCCCGGGGCCTACGAAGAGAAGAACCGCATCTGCCTTGGCTTTTCGAAATTTCATGATATGGGGTTTCATATCCACATCGGCAACATTGACCGGTATTTCAGCAACAAGCTTCAGGCCTGATTTGGCCAGCTGTTCCCGGGCGCCTTCCAACCCCTGTTTGCCGTAATCGTCATTTTGAAAGGCGATGGCAACCCGTTTTAACCCAAGGGTTTCAACGGCATACTTGCACAGCAGCTGGGCATCTCCCAGGTAGAGTGGATAGGTGTTGAAAAGATACTTGCTGGGGGGGTCTATCCAATGTCGGGAGCCGGCGGATGGCCCTATCCAGGGGATTTTTTTGTCCATGATATAGTCTTTAACCGCAAGACCCGGTGCCGTTCCCACACCGCCAACCCAGGCAAACATGCCGATGTCTTCCTGGAGCTGTTTGACCCCGGCCATGGTCTTGGCGGGATTGTATCCGTCATCAAAATGGTGAAGTACGAGCTTTCGGCCATGGATGCCGCCGTCTTCATTGATCATCTTGAAATAAGCGTCGGTGCCCCTGGCTACGGCTCCCCATGGAGCTGCAGGACCGGTCTGGGGGCCCCACTGGCCGATATGGATTTCGGTATCGGTGATGCCTTCTTCTGCTGCCGTGTTAAACGCCAGACCGAATACGACAAGTGTCATAATCGTCAAAACATACGCAAGATACTTTTTCATGCTTTTCCTCCTTATAAAATGAAAGACCAAACACCCATTACCCAATATCCTTCTTACACCTTTTTTACGTAATGTCTTGCAAAGAGCCCGCTGGGCTTTATGCACAGCACAATGACAATGATCACGAATGCAACGACTGATTTAAACTCGATGGAGATATAACCACCAAATAAATGTTCTGTTATCCCCACGATATAGGCACCGAAAACCGCCCCCGGCAGGGAGGTCATACCGCCGACCACAGCACCGGCAAACCCTTTGAGCATGGGGTCCCACATCATATAGGGCTCCACCAGCACAGGGGCCATGAGAAGGCCTGCCACAGCCCCCACCATGGCGGATATTCCCCAGGAAACCATTCGGATCTGTTTGGTTTTAATGCCCATGAGGGCTGCGGCATTTTCGTTCATCTGGGTGGCTTTCATGGCAACCCCCATCTTGGAAAAGCGAAAGAAGAGAAAGAGGCCCAGCATGATAACCAGGGCAACCACCAGAGTAAGCATGTCCAGGGAGCTGATGAAAATATCCCCGATGACAATGCTGTCGTAACTGGAAATGGGAAAGGGCATGGCCCGTTGATTTGCACCGAACTTCCATGAGACGAACCCCAGGAGCATCATTTCCATGCCGATGGTAATGATGATCTGACCCAGAATGTTAGGCGCTTTTGCACGCCTCAAAATAGCAAATTCCAAAAAACACCCCAGAAAAAAAGCAAATATCAAGGTGACGGGGAAGGCGATGTAATAGGGGACCTTATAGGTAGAAAGCAGCATGAATGAAATAAAAACAGGCAGAAGGGCCATTTCGCCCTGGACAAAACTGGGCACCTTGGATGCCTTGTAGATCAGTACCATACCCATTCCCATCAAGGCGTATGAACTTCCCACCGCAATACCGCTGAGCACCATCTGTAAGAAATCGACCATCGCTCTCCTCCCAAGTTTTAGTACACGCCCAATTTATTTTAAAACGGCCATGTCATCCAATACTTTTTAAACCGTATCCAGATACCAAATATCCCCAGGGGTTCGAAGAGCATGATGATGATCAGGATCAGTCCGAATATGATTAACTGGATATTGGAAACCCCCGTAAGGGAAAAATAGGATTCTGATAACGCCTTTATCCAATCTCCGAAATAGGGTATTTCCAGAATATTTCTCAGCTGCAGATCAAGAAAAGCCAGGAGACAGGCGCCGGTGACCGATCCCATGATGGAACCCAACCCTCCGACCACAACCATGGTCAGGAACATGATCGACATGAACATGCTGAAAAGCTCAGGTTCAATGAACCGCAGAACAAAGGCGTAAAGACCGCCGCCGACAGCGGCATAAAATGCACTGACCGCAAAGGCCAGAGTTTTATAAAAGGTCAGGTTGACCCCCATCGTAGAGGCTGCGATGTCCGCATCCCGGATGGCGATAAAAGCACGTCCCACCTTTGTTTTGACGATATTCCGGGCGACGAGCACCATGAAAATGGTGATGGGGATCAGGATGAAATAAAAATCCTTGTCGGTCTGGATGTGCCAGGGGCCAATGGTCAGTTTTGGGGCGTGCAGTCCCTGGCGCTCGCCGAACAGCTTAATTTTGCCGATGATCTGGGTGGCAGTGATGCCGAATCCCAGGGTGGCAATGGCAAGGTAGGGGCCGTCCAACCGCAGTGCCGGCAGACCTAGCAGAAACCCCAGAAGGGCTGCCACAATCCCGGCACAGGGCAGTGCCAGTAAAAAAGGAAAATGGGCATTGGTCATCAGGGCAATGGTTCCATAGGCACCGATGGCGAAAAATCCGGCATGGCCCATGGAAATCTGACCGGTGTAGCCCACCAGAAGATTCAGGCCCACCACAACGATCACATTGATGGCCATGTAATTTGCGACATAGATGTAATAATTTTTTGCAATGAAAGGAAAGAGGGTGAGGAGCAGCATCAGGGCTCCCAGCCAGAAGACAATCGTACCGGAGGTGAAAATCTGAACATCCTCGTAATAATCCCGTTTCATATCCATGAGCACATTCTCCTGAAGCAACACCGTCAAAGAAACAGGATTTGCC
>JAFLJU010000393.1 GCA_022712835.1 Desulfobacteraceae bacterium | reverse complement strand
CCCCAAAGGGGGCCGAAAATCAATCCTCCGGCAATTATAAATGGCGCTCCCGGCAAAAAGAATGCCGGGGCAAGACTTACGATTATCATAAAAACCAATGGCGCCATGGGCCCGAACCCCTGGACAAAATTTTGAATATTTTCATGGTTGAGAATCTCGTCAACTCCTGCCATTCTTGCCCCGGCAATACCTGCGGCAATCATCAACATGACAATTATCTGGTAAATATTTATGGAGGGGGGATCCTGCCCCGGGAAATAGGTTTTTTTACGGATATCCCCTTTGTTTGATTGTTGTAATTTTCTTTTAAGATGAATCCGTGAAAGATAGGTAAAGGGGGGAGAGCTATTTTTTATGGAACACTCCATGGTCTTTTCCGGCTCAAAGAGAAGATCTAAAAGATGGTCTGTTTGAACGGATTTTCCCAAAAACTCAGAACACCCCGCACAATAGGTTATGATTCTGTTATTGCCGGCTTCTTTTTTCCGTATGATTCCCCAATTTGAAGCAAGGCCAGGGGTAACGCAAAAAACAGAACCGCCCTCACCGCAACAGATTGTTTTTTCCCGGCAATGTTCCATCTCTTGAATTTCAAGCCCCTTGTCCTTGATCAGTGTTCGCACACTTGCATGAATATGGGTCTCAAATCGTGTGACACAGGGGTCATGGATGGTGACGCAACCGGATATTTTATCCCCTGACATCCCCCCCCGTTGTGCCAGAACTTCATACACAGACCGGGTGACAAGTTTTTGGGAATATGTTGAAAAAACCTTATGACAATTTGGACAAACCGTTATGACGGTTTGAACACCGTGATCGATCAAAAATTTTTCCAATGCTGAAAAATTTGCTCTGAAAAAATCATCCCGGCCAAGGTCATGGGACGGTTTTGTACAACAGTCCAAAACCATCCCGATATCAGGAATCTCTTGTCTTAACCAGGAATATACCTCTTGGGTTCTCCCTGATCTTGTGCCGGCAAAGGTGCACCCCGGGAAAAACACGGTGGAACAGACTTTAGGTAGTTTATAAAGGGAATATCTTTTGGAAAGCCCTTTTTTTTCATAGGCCAAAATACCCCGGTGTTCCCTGCGAACCTTGCCCTTTGCGGCAAATACATCCCGCCGCATGGAAAGAAATGCCTTGGAAGGATCAAGCCCTTTAGGACAAAGGGATGCACACAGACCACACAGGCTGCATTCAAAGCAAATCTCTTTATCCATGGTATCGGTTAAAAAATCATTGGCAATCTGTCCCGGGTTCCCCTGTTTTTTAAGGAATCCGCAGTCGCTAACGCAAAGATTACAACCCACACATTCTCGGCCCAGATTTTTTATTGGGGTTTCCACTAGGGTTTTCATCGCAATTTTGGTCCTTAGTTTGACCGCTATTCTCCTGTTTCCATTGGCATTTTAGCATTCGCAGACCATTCATATATGGATGCTTCATAGTTTCTTACGTGTTCAAAGCCAACGGCTTTGAGTATCATGGACATAAATCCAGATCTTATTCCCATGGTTCAGTAGAGTATAAAGTCATCTGTGGGCAAAATACCCACCCCTGCCATCAGTGCTTTAATCTCCTGGACAGATTTCACACTGGCGTCTTCATTGAGAAGGGTTTTCCATTCCAGCCATTGCGATCCCTGGATATGACCTCCTCTAGCTTCCCCCCTTGATGTGTCAGCGCCTGTGTACTCCTTAAGGCTTCTCACATCAACAATCTTCAGGGTATCCAGGTGGCCATGGATATCGCGTTGATTTGCCCTGAAAGATTCATCATAATCCTTTAGCGTAAGGCCGGTGGCCGGTACGGGAACAGCCTGGGTTGTGGAAATGGCATACCCGCTTTTTTTCCAGAGTTCCAGCCCCCCGTATAAAAGCCTTACATTCTTAAATCCCGCCATCTTCATTTGCCAGACAGCTCTGCCCCCGGCTCCCGGGCCTTTAAAAATGTCAGAATACGCCACCACAAGTTTGGTATTATCAATCCCTAAGGATTCAAGTTTTTGGGTGAGTTTCTCCTTTGGCAGGACGGTTCCCCATTCTTTATCTCCGGGTTTGCCGCTGCCGTCGCATAGCCCTTTAAACCCGATGCTTATGGCGCCGGGAATATGCCCCTTTGCATATCCTTTGGGGTGACTTGCATCTAAAATGACAAGCTCACGGCTATCCAGTTTTTCGTGCAGTTGCGAAGGCGTGATAAAGATGTGATCTGCAAATTCACTCACATCCACTTTTAAAGATTTTCCCCCGTTTACCCCAGGGTCTTTTGGTTTGTTTTTTGCCACAAGGGCAAGGGCCACAGCGATTAAAACGACTGCAATCACCACATAACTTTTCTTTTGCAAGTTTCCTCCTTAGGTTTTTGTTTAAATTTGGGCCTGAATCTTTTCAGACTTTTTCCGGGTTATTATTTTTTTGAGCAAAAGGGTAAGAATGCTCAAGGCAAAAAGGATCAACAGTCCCAAAACAAACTTTTGGGAACCTCCCACAAGCATTTCTCCGGCATATGAATAAATGATGGTTGCCGGAAGCTGTCCGAGGCCGGTTGCCCAGAAAAAAGACCAGAAACTCATGGA
Source organism: Desulfobacteraceae bacterium (assembly GCA_022712835.1). The sequence goes on along the minus strand of JAFLJU010000393.1, from coordinate 2,799 downwards.
GGTCAGGCCAGCGGCATAACTGACAATATCAAATGATACAAAGGGAAGAAGTCTTGCAATGAGGATGGTATACTGACCATATTTTTCAAAAAACGCGTCAATACCCTCAAGGGCCAGCCTGGAAGTTAGTTTTTCAACCAATTGTCTGCCAAACCAATTGGCGATAAAGAAACAAAGCGCCGCCCCGGCCATGGCGCTTGACCATGAGAGGATGGCCCCTTTTACCCATCCAAACAATGCTGCATTGGAAAAGGTAATTAAAAATGCAGGCAAGGGTGCAATAATCGATTGAAAAAGCATTAATAGGAAAGAAACAATGGGCGCCCAAATTCCAAAGGAAAGGATATATCCCTTTATGGTTTCAACATCATACATACCAAAGAGGAAAAATAATTGCTCAATGGTATCCCTTATGGGTTTTACAAAGGCACAGATGAGAATAAAACACAGGAGGCCAAACAAAATTGTTATCTTCTTTTTCAAGGGTTCCCTTTTCATGCCGCTTTAATAAATACATATTAAAAAGCTTTCTTATCGAATACCTGTAAGTTTTTATCCAGTTGATAATAGCAATGAAAAATGGAAGACCTATTGGAAATTGTGATACCCTGATTATTCCTGGGCAAGTTGGATGATGGTTTCCAGAAGGAGTCGGGTGCCGGCTTCAATGTCCTTCATTTGAGCGTATTCAGCGGTATTGTGGCTGATCCCCCCAAGACAGGGGATGAAGATCATGCCGACAGGTGTGATTTGGTCCATGTTCATGGCATCGTGACCGGCACCGCTGGGCAATAAAATACAAGCTTGATGGGTCTTGTGTGCGGCCGCTTTAAGGGTGAGAATTATCTTTTCCGACAAGGTTACCGGGGTGTCATTGCACAATTGATGGCAGACAATGGTTAAACCTCTTTTCTCTGCGATTTGATTCATGAGGGTTTTCACAGCAGACACGGCGTTTTCCTTGTCCCGGGGGTGGGTATCCCGGATGTCGATTCCCAGTTCCACCAGTCCTGGAACCACATTCATGCTTCCCGGGGTGACGATACAATATCCCACGGTTCCCACCGTGGATTTTCCGGTTTCTTGACCTGTGATACGTTCTACCCCGAGGATGAGTTCACTGGCCCCTGCCAGGGCATCCCTGCGCATGCCCATGGGGGTGCTGCCTGAATGGTCGGAACGGCCTTTGATAATGACTTTGAAGCGGGTTGGGGCTGCAATGGCGGTGACAATTCCCACAGAATTTTTCCGGGATTCCAGAACCGGCCCCTGCTCGATGTGCATTTCCACAAATCCGTGGATCTGGCCTGGTAGGACAAGGGCACAATCCATTTCATCCGCCGGAAAGGAGCTACTTTTAAGGGCCTGATAAAGGGAAATCCCCTCTTTATCCACCAGGGTTTTAGCGGTTTTTAGATCAATCTTTCCCGTCATGGCCTTGCTGCCAAGGGTGCCGACTCCAAAACGGCTGGACTCTTCGGCCGAAAAATTGACCACTTCAACAGGGCGTCTGGTCATAATATTTTTGTCATTGAGGCGGCGAATCACTTCAAGGGCAGCCAGAACTCCAATGACACCGTCATAATTTCCCCCCTGGGGAACTGTGTCCAGGTGGGAGCCCATCATCACAGGAGGAAGATCATACTTTCCGGCTCGGCGCCCCCGCATATTTCCCACAGGATCAATGGAAACGGTCAGGCTGGCCTTTTCCATTTGCAGTTTTAACCAATTTCGGGCCTGTAAATCTTCAGTTGTAAAGGCGATACGGGTGACACCGCCACCTGGCAGCGCACCAAACCGGGAAACCTGATCAAAATCATGTTGAAGTCGATTTTTCATTTTAAGGGCAACGCGATCTTGTCCAAGGCCGCGGCAATCTTTTCAACAGTTCTGTTAAATTCAATGGTATATCCATGGTTTTCCGCATTGGTAAAATTTTTAAAATCAAGAAGCGCCAGATTTTTTACCAGATTCACCAGGTCCTGCAGATAGGTTTCGGCAAGGGATTTACAGACCGAAAGTCTTGCTTCTAGGCGGGTTTCATTTGGTCCCGACAATGCCCTGGAAATGTCCTCTGGATCCCCTTTGAAACGAAGGAGTAACACTTCGTATAACATGAGAAACAGGGCGTCCACCCGATTCGTCTTGATCAGTGTGGGGCTGTGGAAAAATGAATGACTTTTTTCCACGCTGACATCTGCCTTACCAGTATATTCTGTTTTTTCAAACCAGGTCAGGGTATAGTCCAGATAATCTTTTTCTTTCCATTTGTCTTTTTCCCAGGCATGGGCCCGGACAATTTTTGTCAGTTCCATGATACAAATTTCCTGGGTATCATAGTTAAAATTACCTATAAAAGCGCCGGATTGAAAAATGTCCACACCTGGCCTGTGGGCATGTTCCGAAATTTCTGCACAGAGAATCCGGTTTTCTTTGCCGGGTCTCAGGATGAGAATTTTATAGGAGGGTTTTCTTTTTTCAATGCGGATCAGCTCATCGGCGGAATCCGGCGGAAGAATCAGGTTGGCAACAGAAGGAGGTAAAAAGGCGGCCAAAAGACCGGGGCTTAAATCCACCCGTTCCAAAGTAGATTTGAATATAGAGATATCTTTTTCTTCGAGGGGGCAGACCGGTGTTAGCCGTCCCTTTTCCAGAACCGGTAAAAACAGTTCCATAATATTTTCAAGGCCAGCCTGCCAATGGGCACTTCTGGGGTCTTTCTTTTCATCAATCCATTGGCTTGCTTTTGTCTGCATTTGATCCATTAACTTAAACTCCCTCTTTAAATTTCATCAGGAC
>JAFLJU010000086.1 GCA_022712835.1 Desulfobacteraceae bacterium | reverse complement strand
AGAGTAGATGCGCAAGGCGCCGATGATTTTGTCGTGGCTGATAATGGGAACCCCGAGCAGGGAGGAAATTCCTTCTTTTCTGGCCTCTTCCGGATATTCAATCCTGGGGTCGTCCATGACATCATAAATGGTGATTGGGACAGCATCCTTGGCTTCCCGGATGGTCTGCATGAAGTGGATGGGGCCCTTTTCCAGGTAGTTTTCACTGAGGCCTGAAGAGGCCACAAGGCCCAGTTCCCGAGTCTCCCTGTCCACCAGAAAGACAGAACATCCCTTGGCTTTGAATGCGGTTTTGACACTTTCTGCCGTGATCAATGCAACCTCTTCCGGGTCTTTGCATTGGGAAATGGCAGTGGTGAGTTTAATGATGGTGTCGTAATACATGGTGTGTTCGTCCATTTTGGCCTCCTATAAGTTAAATGATTGTAATTATAAGATCGGCTCCCTTTTTCAGGATATCTCTGGGCCCTGTGGGGAGTACCGGTTAAAACCTAAGACAATCAGTTATAGAATGGAAGATGGAATTATAAATTGAAAACAAGATGAAAAAAACAAGATGAAAAAAACAAGGCGAAGAAAGTTGAAAGCAACAATAAAAGGATGGTGATAGATCAATGATGGCTAGTATCTTTTTGAGAAAAACAATGTGGGATAAATATAATATATACAAGGTGCTTAGTCAAAGCCTTTTGAATTATTCTTGACAAAAGGGGGGGATCATACGAAACGGTTCCTTCGGCGCTAACCTGGCGGATGTTAAACAATTGGACACCGTGATCGTCGGGAAACGCTTTCCAGCGGGGCCGGGTATTCCTGATCGTTTTATATTCCCCCGCCGAGCTGGCAGGGGAATATTTTTATCCGATTCTCTTTATCCGATTCTCTTTATCCGATTATTTTTATCCGGTAATTTTTGTTAACTGATCTGCGAGCCCTTCTGCCTGGGTAAGAAAGGGGGTGATATCCTCTCCCAGGTCATCTCCCATGCCAAATGCTCGAATGGTATGGGTTTTTGCGCCAAACATGGTTAAAAAGCCGGTATATTTATCCACGACTTCTTTGAATTTTTCTTCTGTATCCCCCTGGCTTGAGATCCACAGGGCCTTTTTCCCTTTGTCCATACGGACCGGGTGGGGATTGGTCATGTAATCGGGTTTGACCAAGGACCAGGTTCGGTCAAAAAATGATTTAAACTGACCGGTCACGTCCCAGAAATAGATGGGGGTTGCAAAAACCATGATGTCGGAAGAGACCAGGTCTTCAAGGGCCGGGGTTAAATCGTCCGTAAGAACGCAGCTTTCCTGTTGGGATTTGCACTGGTGACAGCCCTGGCAGCCTTTAAATTTCATTGCGTTTAAATGATAGACGGTGATAACCGCTCCGTTCTTTTGGGCTCGGTTTAAAAAGCCGTTGGCAATTTCAGAGGTAACCCCTTTTTTCCTTGGACTTCCCAGGATGGCGGTAATTTTCATTTGTTTTTCCTTTGGTTGTTTTGGTGTTCGTAAAATTTAGATATCGAAAAGTTTCGAAGTCTAAAGCCAAAAAAATATTAAAACAAGGATTTAATGGAATCCAAAACCTGGGTGTCCACCTGGACAAACAGGGTTTTTCCCTCCCGCCGAACCGTTATTAATCCCACCTGGCGAAGTTCCTTAAAATGATGGGAAATGGTAGAGGGCGCAAGGCCTAACACCTTTGCAAATTCCTGCTGGCAGTTCTCCATTTGGTCCACGCTGGTGGTCAGATTGCCGTTTCCCAGCGGGCATCGGGCAAACTCCAATAAAATTTTTAACCGGTTCGGGTTGGACAGGGCCTTGAAGATGCGGGCAAATTTTTCTGTCTGGGCATCCATTTCATCCGGGTTTAATTTTTCAAGTTTTGAGTTCGACATGTTTCGAACTATACCCATGACCAAATCGTCTGTCAAGTGTGGATAAAAAATATGGGACTTGGCTTGCCAAACCAAATCAGATTGTTATTTTATTGAAACGGTTTGAAAAAATCAAAATTTAACCCGATTTCCCCTTTGGGGCCCAGGAGAATACACATGAATGCCTTGATTATTGTTGCCCACGGAAGCCGGAACAAGGAATCTGCCCGCCAGGTTTCAGCTCTTTGTCAAAAAATGTCTGATAAAGCGAAAAATCTTTCGGGTCAACACCATCTTGCCCGGAATAAATTTGACAGGGTGGCCCACGCATTCCTGGAATTTGCCTCTCCCGGTTTGGAAGAGACCATCGAGGATCTGGTGCAACAAGGCACCCACAAGATAATCGTCTTCCCTTTTTTCATTGCCGCGGGAAGTCACCTTCTGACAGATATCCCGGAAGCCATTGAGGCGGCCCGAAAAACCTATCCCGGGGTTGCGTTCTCCATCACCCGGCATTTGGGCGGAATCGGTGCCATCGAAGAGATCATCCTTGATGAAGTGATGACCCAATTAAATAGCCAGGAATAAGCATGAAGAAAACTTTGATTATCAAGACGGGTGATACCTTTTCCGATGTCATCAAGGCCTGTGGTGATTTTGAGGAATTGATCGTATCCGGCCTTGGGATCAGCCGGGACAAATTGCGTGTGGTCAATGTGACAGCCCATGAAGTATTGCCGGATATGGAGCAAATCAATGGGGTGGTGATCTCAGGGTCTCATGCCATGGTGACCCAGAATCTGGATTGGAGTCTTGCCCTTGAAGCCTGGATTAGAAAATTGATTTCGGCGGGTATTCCGCTTTTGGGCATTTGTTACGGTCATCAGTTGATGGCAAAGGCCATGGGTGGGGTGGTGGATTACCATCCCGGGGGAATTGAAATTGGCACCACAGATGTAACCTGCCTTACCGAATGTGTAAGAGATCCGTTGTTTAAAGATCTGCCGCCCTCTTTTAAGGCCCAGGTGTTCCATTCCCAGAGCGTTATTCAATTGCCGCCATCAGCCGTTCTCCTTGCCAAAAATGATTTTGAACTCCACCATGGGTTTCGGATAGGGAGCATGGCCTGGGGAGTACAATTCCATCCCGAGGCAGATGTGTCCGTGACCCGGGGGTACCTTGCGAATCTGGCAGAGGATGTCCGATCCGCCGGTCAAAACCCTGACCAATTGATCGACCATCTGGAAGAGACCCCCCATGCGTCATCGTTATTGAAAACATTTGGAGAGATTGTGACGCGCCCGTAAAAATCAGGACAGTTGTGAAAAAGGAATAGTGAAAAAGGATTCGTGAAAAAAGGCTAGTGAAAAAGAATTTGATTACCGCCGGTTTAAAGACCAGTCATAGGGAAGATATGAGATTTTTATGGTGTTGTAGGCTGCCAACCTGTCCTTGAAGTCGCCCGTCGCATATTTTTTGATAAACACCAGGGGGGCGTCATTAAAATCCTTGGCAAACCATTTAAAAATTTTACTGGTATAAAGGGTGTTCTCTTTTAAATAGATGACAGATGCATCATTGATAAATTCTGCTGTCCGTTCATCTAACTGGGTTTCCAGTTTTTTACCGTCAAAGGGATGATTGAACAGAGGCGGGCAGCTTTTGGCGGCACAATTGATGGCAAAATGAACCCTGGGATCTTTGAAAGTCGGTCGAAGTACCTCATGCTCAATATAATCCAGGGTCACCAAGTGACCATTGAGGTGAATGAATTTTTGACTCCAGGGGTTTGAAAAAAAAGACCCTATTTCCTTGATGGAATTGATACCCGGATATTTTGTCAGGATTAATTTGATGGTAAATGCATTGTAGGCATTGATAAAAAAAGCAAATTTTTCGTTGTGGGACAGCTGGTCCGTATCAATGGAACTTAAAATCGCAAGATAGCTGTCCAGAAGGGCTTCGTCTCGCTTAAACCCCTCATAATCCACCCGGTTTTTTTTTACATGCTGCTTTAGCAGGGTCGCATAGATGCGGTTGTCCACCTGGGGGGGAATATCTGCTGCGGCAACCTTTGCTGTGGCAATATTTGCTGCGGCAATGGCTGGGGGGGGCGTCATTACAGAAAGGATCAGGGACACAGAAAGGATTATGGCCAGAAGTCCTGTCATTTTTAAAAATTTTGTCAGGGTGATAAAGGGGGTAGCAGGTGTCTTCATGGGGTTTCCTTATATCTTGGTTGCCTTATCTCTTGGTTTGAAGATGTCTTTTGGCGAAAAGATTTGTTTTTAATATGTGAATTATTTAATTTAAATCAATCCTGTGCTATCTTTTTTACATGAAAATTCTTCACATTATCAGCCAGGCCCCTGATTTTACGGGAAGCGGCAAGTTTATCCAGCAAATTATCCAACAGGCAAGGGCAAAGGGCCACAAAAATTTTCTGGTGGCCGGTGTCCAGCCCGGGTGCGATATCCCAGAGAATCTGATATCAAAAGACCGGTCGGTGTTTGTCCGGTTTGGGGGAAAGGACCTGGATTTTCCCATTCCCGGGATGAGCGATGCCATGCCCTATGAGAGCACGACCTTTTCAAAGATGACAGCAGCCGAGCTGAGTGCCTATCAATTTGTATTCCAGGAAAAAATAAAAGAGGCCTTGAATCGATTCCGGCCGGAAATAATTCATACGCATCATCTTTGGATGGTGTCCGCCCTGGCTCGGGAGCTGGCACCTGATTTGCCTATGGTGACCACCTGTCACGGGACCTGCCTTCGTCAGCATGAACTTTGTCTTGATATCAGTGAAAGGATTAAACCCTCACTTCAAAAAATCAATCGCATCATGGCCCTGAGCAACAGTCAGAAAAGGCAAATCTTGGATCTGCTTTGGCTTGGGGGGGATCAAACTTGGGACCCACTTTCGAACAAAACCCGATCCAAAATATGGGACAAAACCCAGGATAAAATTTTAGATCGGGTACCGGTGATGGCCGGGGGGTACGATCACACTCTTTTTCAAAAGGGAAACAAACCCATGGGGGAACCGGTTGAGCTTGTCTATGCCGGGAAATTATGCCGGGCCAAGGGGGTCCCTTGGCTGCTTAAAAGCCTCAAAAAAATAGAGGAGATGCCCTTTCGGCTTCATCTGGCTGGCAGCGGAACGGGTGTTGAAAAACAGATCTGCCTGGATTTGGCACAAGTTTTGGGACAAAAGGTGATCTACCACGGCCCCTTAAGTCATGGGGATCTGGCCAGGCTGATGGGCCGGTGTCATTTGTTTGTGTTGCCCTCATTTTTTGAAGGGGTGCCCCTGGTTCTCATGGAGGCCCTGGCCTGTGGGTGCAGGCTTCTGACCACTGATTTGCCAGGGGTTCGGGATCTTTTGTTCCCGGCCGACGGTCGGATGATCCGCTTTTTTAACCTGCCCCCATTGAAAAATATGGACACCCCCCATGAACAGGATGAACCGGATTTGGAAGAGCGGCTGGCAATGGCCTTGAAAGGTGTGATCAAAGAGATTCTGGAAAATTCAGAGCCAGATGCCCATTTGATAGAATCAAGAACTCGACCCTACACCTGGAATAAGGTTTTTGCACGGATCGAATCGGTCTACCAGTCCGTAATCTTACCAAACGATCACCCTATTAATCGATAACCTTACGGGCGGGTAAAAAGTGAAAATCCGGTATCGCTAATATTGGGGATGAATGGCAATGGCGGCAATGTCGTCATGACATTTGAACCGGGGGAATCGGCACAATCGGGAATCTTGTTTTTCTATTTTTCGGATGTGTTGGTGAAGTCCTTTAAGGCCCAGTCGCTGGAAAGCGTCAACAAGGGGGGTAAAGTTTTTTCTCCTTGCGGGTATTTCACTGGGAAGGCTGAGTCCGTCGGTAAATAATAGGACGGTCTGGACCCGGTTAAGGCTGACAAACCCTGTGTGCATGAAGTTTTCTGCAGCCGGGTCCCCATTGAGAACCCCGTAGGTTTTGTTCATGCAGGATCGGATCTTTTCCACCTGGGTTTTTACTGCCGGGTTGGAAAGGGTTTTATCCGATTCTTTCTTAAGCATGCACAGGGTTTCATAATCATGGTCTTCCCGGTCCACCAGCACCCGGTGGGAATTGTCATCATAGACGAGCAAAACATAGGAGTCGCCGGTTTGAAGCCATTCCAACCGGTTTCCAAGAACTCGGACCACTGCCGCACTGGTGCTCCATCTGCTGGCCGGTCGGTTTATTTGAACGTTATGGATTTTCATCTTGTCAAGAATGGCATTGTTGGCATATCTGCCCAATTGCTTCAACGGGAAATGGTTTTGGGCAAAAACTTGCTCTGCCGTGCTGGCGGCAATAAGCCCCCCGGTTTTCATCACATCAAAATCTGTATCATCAAAAAAGTCATTGTCCAGGCTGGTGGCGCCGTCAAAGACCCCGAACAGATTTTTTCCCATGACCATCCGGTCTTCGTTTACCCTGCCTGATCCTTTTTCCAGAATATGTTCAATTTTTATCTGCGTGTCCATGGGCATAAATATAGAGAGTTCACACATTTTGTCAAAATGAAAAAAACTATGGGTTTGGGACAAAGGTATTAAGAAAAACTATAGCTTATCCCCTGATCTGGCCGATGCCGGCAAACAGATCCAACCCACCGTGGAAAAAGGGCATGGGCTGTAAGGGAAGGCCCATAGCCTTGCCCAATGCTTTTTCCGGATAGATGATTCCCACCCGCCAGCCCTTGAAATCAGCGGCCAGTTTTTTTCCTATTTCTGCAAAAAAACGGGTCATATCCATATCTTTGCCCAACCGCTTTCCATAGGGGGGATTTAATACCACCACGCCTTTTTTCGAGGTTAATTGCGTCGGCTGGATATCAAAAAAATCGGTATTCTCAGCCTGGATAGTGTTTAAAAAATCATGTTG
>JAFLJU010000154.1 GCA_022712835.1 Desulfobacteraceae bacterium | reverse complement strand
TGGATATCTGGTGAAAGATTGCCCGGGTCAGACTGGCAAGATCCCTTGGGGAAATGGAAATCTGTAGCCCCCGGCGCCCGGCACTGACAAAAATCGTATCAAAATCCAATGCCGATGCATCAATGAGGGTTGGCAATAGTTTTTTCTGGCCCAGGGGGCTAACCCCGCCGGTGAGATAACCGGTGGACCGCTCCACCTGTTTTTTTTCCGCCATTCCCGCCTTCTTTGTCCCCAATGCTTTGGCTATTGCCTTCAGGTTCAGTTGTCCGGACACCGGCACCACCCCCACGACCAGACTGCCGTCTGTTAAAACAACCAGGGTTTTGAACAGCTGACCCGGAGCCACCCCCAATTTTTGGGCAGCCTCTTCTCCATAAGCTCGGATGGTTGGATCATGGTCATATTCATGGAGGACAAATGAGATTTTATTTTTTTCCAATGCTTGTATGGCCGGTGTCATTTTATTTTTCCTTTTTTTTTCTTGCTTCTTATTTCCTTTTTCCGGGAAATACCATAAACCCGATTCAAAAAAAAGCACCCTTCCAATTCCCTATCCTAAATTTTCTTTGGTCCCACCCTATTTACTAAGACGCAATTCCAGTCTATATTCTCCCCATGAAATACTATGCCGTCGCCCAGGGACGTAAAACAGGGATATTCACCAGCTGGCCCGAGGCACAACAGCAGGTCACAGGATTTACCAACGCCATTTTTAAAAGCTTCAAAACCCAACAGGAGGCAGAAGCCTTTCTTAAAAGCCCCTCCTTTTCGTCTGGATCGAATAAAGGCGGACCCGGAAAACAGTCAAAGACCTATCCCCCAGAAGAGACCTATCCTGCTGGTACTATTGTGGTGTATACCGATGGCGGTGCCATTGGAAACCCTGGCCCTGGCGGATATGGAGTCGTGATAAAAGACATACAGGAACTCTCCGGCGGGTACAATTTAACCACCAACAACCGCATGGAGCTTATGGCGGTGGTGGTGGCCCTGGAAACTCTCAGAAAAAAAACTGCGCCCATTGTCCTGCACTCTGATTCAAAATACGTCATTGACGGGTTGAACAAGGGATGGGCCCGTAATTGGAAAAAAAAGGGATGGATCAAATCCGATGGTAACCCCGCCATGAATGCCGACATATGGGCTCTTCTCCTGGATCTTCAGGCCGGACGGGATATTACCTTTAAATGGGTCAAAGGTCATGCCGGAAACCCCTTGAATGAACGATGTGATGAACTGGCCAACGGAACTGCCAGAAAAAAAGACATGCCCGATGATATCGGTTATTTAAAAAGTATCGGCTCCCCTCCCCGTGAGACGCCATAGTATCCCCCCGGACTCTTTACAACAAAAATTTAAAAAACTTACAGGCTGCAAAGATAAAAAACCATTGGAATTATAAAAACACTGAGCAGGCTGGACATTAAGACCAAGCTTCCGGCAAATTGTGGATTGATGCCATATCTTAAAGGCAACACAACAGAAAAGACTGCCGACGGCAGGGAGGAGGCAACCAAAACAACGGTTCGTTCCATCCCGGTGATATTGAAGACCTTGGTTGCAAGAAATCCGGCAAGAAATCCGAAAACAAACCGGAAAACAAGTCCCGACATCAAATGCATGTCAGCAACAACCCTTCTTTTTCCAAGGGAACAGCCCATGGCAAAGGTTGCCAAAGCAGGGGCCCCTGTACCACAATATCCAAGAGCATCTATCAGCTTTTCAGGCAACGGGATACTCAAATGCCTGAACAAAAAACCCAGGACAATGGACCATAACAAAGGAGACTTTATCATCTCCCGGATGCCCACCAGGGTAAACCCGCCGGTGACAATGATGATGCCCAGGGTAAAGATATAAAGGGTCTGAAGTTGATCATAGATAACGATATAATTCATTGCGGCAAATCCCCCCCAAAGCTTCATTAAGGGAATCCCCAAAAAACCTGAGTTCATAAAAAGAACCGGTGGTGAAAACGCTTTGAAATCCAATTTGAACAGCCGGCAATAAACAAGGCAAACGACAAACATAAAGATGAGGACAAAGCTGACAGCACCAAAAAGTTTCATGGTTTTGACCAGATTGATATCAGAGGTATACAGAGAATAAAAAATCAAAACCGGCATGAAAAAATCAGTTACGATCCGGATCAGGGTATCCTCGGACAGGGGATAAACCCTGGATAAAGAATAACCGCCCAATGCCAGAAAAATTAATGGGAGCAGGATTAAAAAAGAATCAATAATCATGGGTGCATAGATAGGCTGGAAAAATATTTTTTGTCAAGAAGAAGGATGGGAAAAATATTGATTTTGAATTCTTTTTGTGACAAAGAATAATGCCATATTCTAAATGGGGAAAAAATGGCCATATATGAGATAGGCGGCAAAAAGCCTTTGATTGGAGAGGGAACCTGGGTGGCACCCAGTGCGCAAATAATCGGAGATGTTACCATTGGGAAAGACTGCTATATCGGTTTTGGGGCGATCATTCGGGGTGATTTCGGACCCATCATCATCGGAGATAAAACCCTGATAGAAGAAAATGTGGTGATCCACACAGGCACCCGGGTCACCATCGGAAACCGGGTCATCATCGGACATCTGGCAATGATCCATGATGCCGTAATCCAGGATAACTGCCTCATCGGCATGAAGTCCATGATCTGCGACAATGCCGTTATTCACAAAAACTCAATCCTGGCCGAGCAGTCCCTTGTAAGAAAAAACCAGGTCATCCCCGAGGGTAAAATATGTGCTGGCACTCCTGCTGTTTCCCTAAAAAATGTAGAAAGCCACCATCGGGAGCAATTTGATACCGGCCTCAATAAATACATGGAATTAATCAAACAATACAATACCAGTTTTAAAAAAATACAAGAACCCTGAACCAGGAGAGCCCAACATGCCACACCTATCGAAAATTTTGAAGGAACGGGTTTCCATTCGTGCCTTCCAAGACGCGAAGGTCCCCCAGGAAACCCTTAAAAAAATATTCTCGGACGCCCAATTGTCGCCATCCAATTGCAATGTACAGCCCTGGCAGATTCATGTGATTTCAGGCGCCAAAAAAGATCAGCTCAAAGACAAACTCATTGAGGCGGTAATGAGTGGTCAGCCCCCAAACCCGGATTTTAACTGGAAGGTCCGCTATGAAGGAATTCATCGGGACCGCCAGTTTGGATCTGCAAACTCTCTCTACAGCTCAATGGGCATCGAGCGCAGCGATAAAAACGCCAGATTAACGGCCCTGATCCGGAACTGGACTTTTTTTGATGCCCCCCATGCCCTGTTTTTTACCATGGAAAAATATCTGGACATCATGGGGGCCGTCGATATGGGAATCTATGCCCAGACACTCTCGCTTCTCATGTCAGAAAATGGTATTGCAAGCTGTTTTCAAGGCGCTTTAGGACAATTTCCCGACCCGGTAAAAGATTTTTTGAACATTCCAAAGGAGATGGGTATTCTGTTTGGTATGTCATTTGGATATGCTGACAAGCAAGCACCCATAAACAGCACCCGAACAGATCGGGCACCGGTTAAAGATTCCGTCACCTTCTGGGAATAAGACTAATGTTTGGCCTTCTGGATCATGATCACACCGGCAAGAGAAAGCGCCATGCCCAGGAAGAACAAGGTTCCCAGATCCTGATCCCCCGGTATTAACCCCATTGCCGCCGTTGCCGCCGCAAGAAGTGTGGTTGCCGGCGGTTGCGCATTGGTCGTTATAGCAACCTGAACCGGCGTCAGATGCTGCAACAAAATATTCCACAATATCATCATCACGGTGCTGGTGATCACAATCATATACCCGAGTCCAAACCACCCGGCCGTTGAAACAGCGGAAAAATCAAATGCCAGAACAGATCTTGCAGCAATGGGAACCATGACAAGGGCTCCCAGGATCAGGCTCCAGGCGGTGACAGATACGGCATTTTTTCTCCTACAGATGTCACTGGCCAGAATGGTATACAACACCCAACAAACAACCGCACCGATCAACCAGAGATCCCCCATTCTTAATTCACTGACCTGGGCATTGGATGCCCAAGGCCTTAAAATAATTATCACCCCTAAAAATGCCACCCCCACCCCAGAAAGCTTTTGTATGGACGGCATTTTCCCGGCAACAAGACTTGACAGCAGCAGCACGCCGATAGGGGTCATGGCATAAAAAAGTGCCGAATGCCCTGGAACGCTCAGTTCAAGCCCCTTTAAAAAACAATATTGATTCAAAGGGACCAGCAGGATGCCCAAACCCAAAAGCCTTACCCATTCTCCCAGAGTAAATTTTGGTTTTGGAATCATCCTGGTAAACAATAAAAAAATAAATCCGGAACCAAGCCCCCGACAAAGGCTTAAAACCATGGGATCTGCAAAACTGACAGCTGCAGCCTTGCTGAAAATAAAGGTACCGGCTGCAAAAACAACATGGAGCACCATGAACAAATACAGACTCTTTTTTGATTTAACTGCAATCTGGCCCAAGGCACATTCCTTTTAATTTATGTCTGTCCATACGCTGAAACGCAAACCATGCCATAGGCAAGAAAACGAATCAAGAAAGAAAAAGGCATTTCCAAAAAAGGCAGATCTAAATTAAAACTTGACTTTATTTTAATTTGCTGTATTTTGTATCAACTTGCACATATTCCATGTCAAGTGTTTAGGTTTCACCTCTAAAGGAGTATATCCCCAAAAACGGAAATTAATTACCCCCCACAGAGAAAGAAACTGTTATTTTTTTTATACAGGAGAACGCCACTATGGCTAATGGTACAGTAAAATGGTTTAACGACTCAAAAGGTTTTGGATTTATTGAACAAGAAGACGGCGGAAAAGATGTATTTGTACATCATTCCGGCATTAACTCATCAGGGTTTAAGTCTCTGAATGAAGGAGACCGCGTTTCCTTTGATATCGAAGAAGGACAAAAAGGTCCTGCCGCAGCAAATGTAACCGTTCTATAGTCGACCGTTTTATTTGCTCGAAAGAGAACGTCATGCCATGCTATCATATGATATGACGTAAAAGATAAAAGCCCCCGGACATAAATTCATGTTCGGGGGCTTTCTCGTTTACCCCCTCCCCCGATCCACCCCCTCCCCCCATTATCTCCAATGTTCTTGCGCCTTAAATGAAGAGGGTGGGAAAACCTTAAGTTGAAATCTTTTTTTAACAAATGCCTGTTGGATATTGACGGTTCCCACCCACTTGATATATGATTGGTTTTTTAATTTTATAGATATGAACGGATATGGAAAATTCAATAAAAAGAGATCTGTTTGATTTTGAAATCGGTTATTTGACCAAGAGCCCCTGCTTGAACTGTGAAGACAAAACAGAGTTGCCAAAATGCCACGCCCAATGCGTCGTTCTTGACAAAATCCAGACAACGCTTGCCCGGGGAATCTCGTCTCAAGCCTCCACCTATCGAAATTAGAACCAAAGATCAATGACCCAAAGATCAATGACAATGGTATTTCCTAAATTCCATCGAGATTCTCGTGCCCTGGTAAAGCAATACCTGACCCGGAAGCTTTATGAGCGATTGGCCCCCCTGGAAACAAAGACGGGCTTCACCCTCGACGCGGCCATCCAGTCGGGTCTTAAAAACCCGGACAGCCATATCGGAATCTATACCGGCGATGCCCAGTCCTATTCTCTGTTCTCGGAAATACTGGACCCCATTATCCATGAATACCACGCCGTGAAAGAACCCTTTGCCCATGAGTTTAGTCTTGCGCAAACCTATCTTCCCCCTTTGGACCCGGATAAGGCTTTTATCCTGTCTTCCAGGGTCAGGGTTGCCCGAAATATAGAAGGATTTTCTTTTCCCTGCCACATCACGCCTCAAAATCGGAATTTGGTGGAATCCCTAGTGGCCGAGGCAACCAAAAAAATACCCCGGGATCTTGCGGGCAGTTATCTAGGATTTAAGAGCATTCCCCCCTATGAAATTCAGAATCTTTTGTCAAGAAAGCAGGTCTTTCCCCCAGGGGACAGGTTCCAGGATGCTGCCGGAATAAACCGGGATTTTCCCGATGCCAGGGGAATTTTTACAAGCCGGGACAAAAAATTCATGATCTGGGTAAATGAGGAGGATCATTTAAGAATTATTTCCATGGAATCTTCTTCAGACATTTCAGGCGTCTTTAACCGGCTCTGCCTTGGGTTGGATTATCTTGCCACCTGCCTTAAATTTTCCTGTGACCCTAAATACGGATTTTTAACCTCCTGCCCCACCAATATTGGAACTGCCATGCGGGCAGGGGTCCATATCCGCTTAAAAAAACTTGAAAAAAATCAGGCTCTTTTAACGCAATTAACAACCCAATACCACCTCCAGATCCGGGGAACCGGTGGGGAAAAAACTGCGATTGATGGTGGCATTTTCGATATCTCCAACACCCAGCGCCTGGGGATTTCGGGAACCCGAATTATTCAAAATCTCCACACAGGGATTGCCGCCATTATCGCGGCGGAAAAAAGTCTCTAACCCCTCCTCCTTTTTTTTGTTTCGTCATTTTTTGTTTCGTATTTTTTGTATCCTCCTTTTTTGTATCCAACACTTGCCATCGTTAGTTTAATGCATAACCTAAAGTTAGGTTTAACTTATAATGATGGAGAAAGTTATGAAATCATTCTTAATTTTATTAACACTTGGCTTTATTGTACCGGCAGGAATTTTATTATCTGCCAACAAGGGTCCTGGTGTCACGCCAAAGGAGGAGTTCGTGAAAAAAAACAACCCAATTGAAACAGCCACGTTTGCAGGCGGATGTTTCTGGTGTGTGGAATCTAGTTTTGAAGGGCTTGACGGGGTTTTGGATGTGATTTCCGGTTACATCGGTGGAGAGGAAAAAAATTCGACCTATGAGCTGGTCTCTTCGGGTTCGACCGACCATTTTGAGGCCATCCAGATCACTTTTAATCCAGATATTATCTCCTATAAAGCGCTGTTGAAAATTTTTTTCCAGCAAATCGACCCCACGGACGGACAGGGATCCTTTGTGGACAGGGGCAAACAATATAGGTCCGCCATATTTTTCCACACCGAGGCTCAAAAACGTGAGGCCCAGAAACTCATTGATCACATCGATGTATCAAAGGTTTTTGACATTCCCGTGGCCACACAGGTAATAACGGCGACCCCCTTTTACACAGCAGAAACCTATCACCAGGATTATCACCGAAAAAATCCCATCCGGTATAAATTTTACCGGGCCGGTTCCGGCAGAGATAAATTTATTCAAAAATTCTGGAAAAACGGTAATGACCGCATCTTTGAGCAAATGCCAACCGTTGGGAACTCTGGATCCCCGGAACAGCCCCTGCCCATAAACGAAATTTTAAGAAAAAAGCTGACCCCACTCCAGTATCGGGTGACCCAAGAGAACGGCACGGAACCCGCCTTTGACAACACCTACTGGGATAATAAAAAACAAGGCATCTATGTGGATGTTATTTCCAACAAACCCTTATTTTCATCCACGGACAAATTTGATTCCGGAACCGGCTGGCCAAGCTTCAGCAAACCCATTGATAAAATAGAGGTTGTGGAGATCCAGGACAACTCCTTTTTCATGAAACGGGTGGAGGTCAGAAGTAAAACCGCCGATGCCCATCTGGGTCATATTTTCAATGATGGACCCGCCCCCACAAAATTGAGGTATTGTATCAACTCCGCATCGCTAAAATTTATACCCAAAGCAGACCTGGAAAAAGAAGGGTATTCACACCTGGCCCGGCTGTTTGAAAAATAAGATGTGTTAGAAAAATAGGATGTGTCAGGCCCAAAAGCGTTGTATCAACTTTTATCGTCACCCTGGATTCGATCTACTTAAATTCGATCCGCTTAGATTATAGCTACTTAGATTCGATCCAGGATACCAATACCCATGAAAAAAAGCATGGACAGATTAATGGCTAAAAAACAGGGGGCAAGGGAAGGTAAGTGCTGTTTCCAGCTCAGGAGACCCGTCATCAATAAAGGAAGGATCAGTCCGATCGCTCCCAGGGACATGGAAAGGCCAAAAGAATGTATCCAGCCCCTGAGCAGGAAAAGCAAAATTCCAAGACTGTAAAGGCTGGTCCATATCAGAACCTGGCCTTTGATCTCCTTTCGGGTAAAAACACGGGTAAAACAAGGATATGGGGAGGCTTCCAACTCTTTTGGACATTGTTTCAACAGGATAATAAAAAAATGGGGAATCTGCCACAACCCGAAAATAACCATGACAATGAGAATCCCGGTGAGGTCATGGACAGCCATCTCCCGGGGAACTGCCACCCAGCCCATGGCCGGGGGCAACATACCGCACAGGGTACCGGGCACAATCGCCACAAGTGTTCGTTTCTTCAAGGGGGTATAAAGCCCATTGTAGCAGAGCAGGGCCAAAAGGCCTAGTCCTGCTGCCTGCCCCCCCGGGAAACAAACAAAAAGCCCTGAAAGACCGATGAGAACCAAGATTGCGCCAATCCCCCCTGCAAATTGTGGGGTAATTTTCTTTTGTACCAGGCATCGATTCCGGGTCCGGGCAAACCTGCGATCAAACCTGCGATCCTGGATATGGTTGAAGATGGCAGATCCGGCTGTCAGCGCCAGGACAAAACCTCCCAAACCCAGGGAATCCATTGAGAATCGATTTTGTGACAACACATGGCCGAAAACGGCCGACAGGGCGATATACAGACTCAAATGAATTTTGGTCAGTTCAAAAAAAACCCCGACCCATGTCTGCTCCAATGGCAGAGCTGGATCTGAAACATATGCAGGATTACCACTCATCTTCTTCATTTATCCATTCATCATATTCTTCCTGGGAAACCACCCGTATCACCCCTACCATATCGGCATGACCCGTGCCACAAAATTCCGTACATTGGAAAAAATATTCCCCTTTTTCCTTTGCAATAAACCAGGCATAGGTGTCCAATCCTTTGACCGCATCCACCTTGACCCTGAAGGCCGGAATAAAAAGGCTGTGAATCACATCCAAAGAAGTGATATTCAACTTCACCGGTGTGTTTACCGGCACCACCATCTCGTTTTCCGTCTCCTTGTCATTTTCATAGATAAAAAGCCAGGAAAAGGACTGCCCCAGTACCTCAATCTCCAAGGCCCCTTCGGGAACATTTCTCAATCCAGTATAGGCCTGCCAGCCTGACATAAACATGGTTAGGGCAATGAAAGAGGGAATCGCTATCCAGGCGATCTCAAGCCATAGATTTCCCCGAATATCCGAAGGGACCGGGTGGATGCTTCTCCGGTAGCGGATGACAAAGAAAATCATCACGGCAGTGATGGCAAACAAAAAAACAAAGGAGAATCCGATAATAAAATAAAAGGACCGGTCCACCAACAAGACTGGATCTACGATATCCGTCATAATTTATACCTCACCTGAATGCAATGTCCCAGAATGTAAAGCTGATCATAATGGCCAGAAAAAACACGGTGGAAAGAAAGGAGAGGATCAACGCCCTGCCCTCAAATTTCAAATGCATGAAAATCATCAACACCAGACTGGCCTTGACCGACGCAATGCCTAAAGCCACCCAAACATTAAATTTACCCATATCAATAAAAGAGGCACCCACCGTAATCCCGGTTAAAATCAACAATGCCACGAGTACACTAAAAAGGGTACTATAGGCGAAAATATGATCATTTTTTTCCATGGTCACTCCCCGATATGCGCATTAAATAACCAGATAAAACAAAGGGAAAACAAAAATCCAGATCAAGTCCACCAAATGCCAATAAAGCCCGGCATTTTCCAACATCGCAAACCGATCGGCTGTCACCTTCCCGGCCAGGACAAACCCAAATGCAACCGCCAGAAAGGTCATGCCAATGACAATGTGAAGTCCGTGGAGCCCTGTGATGACATAATAGAGACCAAAAAACAGGTTCTGTCCATCGGGCCCGTCCAACAACCTTTCGGAATTGGGATAAATCCCAATGGCAATCTTGTGTCCCCATTCAAAATACTTGTTCACCAGAAAGATAGACCCACAGCCAAGGGAGGCGCCAATGGCCCAGAGGGCAATTTTTCTCTGGCCTTTTTGCACGGCCGTGATGGACGCTGCTACGGCAAAACTGGAGATGAGCAGGATAACGGTATTCACCACCCCGAAAACCCGATTCAACTC
>JAFLJU010000085.1 GCA_022712835.1 Desulfobacteraceae bacterium | reverse complement strand
CGGCCGGGGCCAGGGCCATTTCGGTACTCACCGAACCGGTTTATTTCAAGGGCAGCCTAAGCGACCTTGAACTTGCCTGCAAAGCCACGGACCTGCCGGTATTGAGGAAAGATTTCGTCATCGACGACTACCAGATATTTGAAGCAAAAAAAGCCGGAGCAGCTTCCATATTGCTGATCACCACCCTGCTCTCGGCCAAACAGCAAAAAGACTATACAAGCCTTGTCCGGGATCTTGGCATGGAACCTTTGGTGGAAATCAATTCCGAGTGGGAATTTGAACAGGCCTATACCTCCGGGGGCCGGGTGGTGGGAATTAACAATAGAAACCTTCAAACCCTTAAAACCGATCCCACCATTGCCAAACGGGTGGCAAAAATTTTCCCAAAGGATGTTATTGCCGTGGAAGCTTCGGGGATCTCAAGCCGAACGGACATTGAAAAAGGGCTGGATAAAAATATTTTTAATTTCCTGGTGGGGGAAAGCATTGTCCGGGCAGAAGATACCAAGGGATTTATCCAAGGGCTTTGCCAATGAAAAAAATGTTTACCCTTCCAGACCACCGACCCATCATCAAAATCTGCGGTCTGACCCGGCCGGACAATGCCCTTGACTGTGTCCATGCAGGAGCCGACGTCATTGGCCTTGTTTTTTTTGAAAAAAGCCCGAGAAATATCACTATGGACCAGGCCATGGCCATCACTAATATTCTTCCTAACTCTATCCTGACCTGTGGGGTTTTTGTTAATGAATCCTTTGAATTTATCATGGAACGGGTTGAACACTGTCATCTTACGGCGGTTCAACTCCACGGCCAGGAATCATCGGCACTTGTGGAAAAACTGGCCAGGGAGAATCTTGTGGTGATCAAGGCCCTGTTTGCAGCCAAAAAACCGGATCTGGCCGATGCCCCCCTGTATCCTGCCGCTTCTTTTTGCCTGGTGGAGTATGGTAAGGGAATTCTTCCCGGGGGCAATGCAGAAGGCTGGGATTATGGACTATCGGCCAAGCTGACCACCCAAGTGCCCCTGATGCTTGCAGGCGGCCTGTCCTGTGAAAACGTTGAACAAGCCATTCGTCTTGCCAACCCTGATGCCGTGGATGTCTCTTCGGGCGTTGAAAAAGCCCATGGACTCAAAGACATTGAAAAGGTGAAAGCTTTCATCCGCAAGGCCAGATCAGTCTGAACCAATTAGTCTGGTCAAATTAGTTTGGAAAAACCTGCCTGGCCAAATTGACCAATTTGATCAATTTGATCGGATCAGACCGGTTTGGTCATCCCTAGCGGATCAAAAGATTGGTTCCCGGATAAATCGTGGCAGTGGATGACATTTTGTTCAGCTTTCGAAGAGTGGCCACGCTGGTTTTATACTTTTGGGAAATACTCCACAGGGTTTCCCCCTTTTTAACGGTATGAAACATCGCGGATTTTTTCTCGGTGCTGACCGTCGATTTTTTAATAATTTTTTTGGGAGATTTTTTAGTTACCGCTTTGGCCTTTACAGGCCGAACTCTGGGTTTTAACTTTAATGCACGAACCTGCTTTTCCAACTTCCCCATTCTTCCGATGAGGGAATCAAATTTCACGGAAACCGAGGTTTCAAGGCGCTGAACTTTTTGTTGAAGGTGGGGAAGTTCGGCCGGAGTACCCGGTGCTACCCCCCCGGGTCCCGGGGTTGAAATTCTTTCCAGTACAGCTTCAATGGCCATCATCCGTTTTTCCAACTCCACCAAACTGCCACTGGCCCCACCCGTTGAAGACACCAAAACGCCCTCTTTATTTGACGATCCAGAATTTGACGGCCCGGAAGACTTGAAAAACACAAAGAAAACAATCACCGTGGCAACCAATGCCCCGACGATTATCAGCGTAAATTCATTTTTTTTTAACAGGGAACTATTCGAATTCATAGATTCACTATCCTTGTTGTAATTTTTCTGATTGGTATTTGTCTGGGTGGTGGATATCTTTGACACCGGTTTATCCTTTGGTTTCATCCAAAAACTCCTGTCTTAATGATTAAACACTTCCCCCTTCATATCATCTGGGCTCAATATTTCAACTGATTAGCAAAAAATATTATATAAATTTCAGTATTGAACACAGACCTGAGAGTGTGTTAGAATTCCTAGGATAAAAACTTAAGTGACCCCTAACGTCAGGAAAATTTTATGAAAACCCTTTCAGTCTTTAGATACGCTTGCCTTATTTTCATTGGTCTTTTGCTACTTCTTTCACAAACAGGAACAGCCTTGGCCCAGGATCTCTTTACAAACAAACTTGGCATGCAATTTGTCCTGGTACCGGCTGGCAGTTTTACCATGGGCAGTCCTAAATCGGAAAAAGGTCGACAGTGGAACGAAACCCGGCACAAGGTGATCATCTCAAAAAGTTTTTACATGGGAGAAACAGAAGTCACCCAGGGACAATGGAAAAAGCTTGTCTCCCCCAACCCCTCATCCTTCAAATTGGGGAACGCGTATCCTGTGGATTCGGTTTCATGGGAGGAGGCCATGCAGTTTATCTCATTTTTAAACAAGTTAGAGGGAACCCGCCGATATCGACTTCCCACTGAAGCCGAATGGGAGTACGCCTGTCGCGCTGGCAGTACCACCGCATTTGCCAAGGGCCCGGTCACTACCTTCTCTTGTAATGAACCGGAACCCGCGCTTATTGATACTACCTGGTATTGTTACAACTCAGGTAGTCAAAGCCCGGCAAGTGAATTTAAGCCCCACCCGGTCAAACTCCTTGAACCCAACAGATGGGGACTTTACGACATGCACGGCAATGTTCAGGAATGGGTAATGGATTCCTGCAGATGGCGTAATATCTGGAAGGCCAAGGTGGGGGTAATTACAGATACCTACAAGAATAATATTGTTAATCCCCTGGAAAAGAAAGGCGACCGTAGAATCATCCGGGGCGGGGGCTGGTATCAGACCAGTAAATACCAAAGAAGCGCCTATCGAAGTTATTATAAACCCATTGCCCGAAGAAACAGCCTGGGCTTCCGCATCGTTCTGGAAAGATAATCATATTTATAAACTTGTTTATAAACGTCTGAACTCCTTACCCCTGGGAAGAAATTTTGACACTTCAGGCTTGTCCTGGGGCATCTGAACGGAAGAATGTCCTTGAGATCGAATATACCCACTTAAAAAATGGGGTTCTTGTCTTTGGATAGGTGCCCCCTTCCTGCATAAACTCCTTCAACTTTTTCTCGTTTCTACCCTAAAAAAACACTGCCTATTTTCTCATGTTCGAAAATAACTTTTTCTCCACAGAGCAAGAAAGCCTTATACACAGCTCATTACAGGATTTTTAACTATTTTTAACATGGAATATTATTGACTATCACATGTAAAATATAGTCTATGGTGTTGTCACTCAAGGATAAAATTATCGGCCAAATATCAAGGGATTCCATATCCATTGATGCCCGAAGACGTACCCAAGGCTTGTGATGTGGGAACCAAAATGAACAACAAGGGCTATAAAAAATCAGGGTTTCCCCGATTGATTTATTGAAATTTCTTATATATAGTTATTTCATATTTTCTCCGGCTGCGATCCATGTAACAGAAAGGGCGGAGCTATATTCACAAACAATTACTTTTAAGCAATAACGGCCATAATCTATCCCTCTCAGGGGAAAGTGCTGTTATCATCATTTCTTTAAACTCAACCAGTAATTTAACTGCTCTTCTAATCTATATCATTTTAAACTCACTCACATTCGAGAAAAGAAACGAATCTTTTTCCTCTTCTATGACTTCAGTTTAGAAATCTTTATTTCAAAAACATTACCCCAAAAAAAACAAAAGACCAAAACCTGTTTCCTCTGTTATATTTTTTTTTAGACCGACAATTATGTTGACACCCATTATCCAACTTTAAATTAAGTTGACAATTATGTTGTCAACTTATCCGGTTACCCCTATTGTTGAAAGTCATAAATTCACGATAACACCTGCTTTTTCAAGATGGCATACTCATTGCTTTATTTAAAATTTAACTATGTGGTCTTTTATCTTTTGATTCGGAATTTCCCAGATTCATTCAGGCTTGCAAAAAGTAAACATTAACCCTATTCAAGAAAAGGTGAACTCCATTGATCCGTTTCATTTTATTTGCCATGATCTGTACCAGCACAGCCCTGCCTTCAACTGTTTTTGCGATTGAAACTACAACTAACACCTCGAACAGTCTGTTTTCAGCATTGAAATCCACCCTCAAATTAAATCCGAGGGTCCTCACTGAAAGGAACAAAATCGTTGCATTTAGCCGTGATCTCGCATCGGAGAAAATGCAACGCCTACCGGCTCTTTCCGTTCTGGCGGAAGTCGAAGACAGCGACGACTCCAAGGGGTTGATAAGGGTTCTTCAGCCTCTTTGGGTGGGCGGACGAATTGATAATGCGATTGTAAAAGCCGAAATACAATTGAAACTGGCCGATACCGAACTGCTCCGGGTTCAGCGGGAACTCATGGAGCAAACCGCCGTGACCTATGCCAATCTGCTGGGATTGAAAGAGAGGATCAAGGCGGCCGAGATGAACATAAAAGAGCACCAGCGGTTGTTAGACCTGATCAATCGGCGGCAAGAAGGCAATATTTCATCCATGACCGATGTTCAGTTGGCCCAATCACGTCTCTACCAGGCAACTCTCCAGAACGAAGACTTAAAAGGCCAGCTCCAGCGTACCAGGACTGAGCTTTACGCTCTGACCCTTACCCGGATTAAGGACCATGAACCG
>JAFLJU010000342.1 GCA_022712835.1 Desulfobacteraceae bacterium | reverse complement strand
TTAAGTCAAGATTCTGACCCACCCGGGAGGTCACCTGGTAAACATTTTTTACCGCCGGGTCCTGGGAACCGGCTGTGTTTAAGGAAGAATAATGAAATTCATGCCCCCGGATCACCGCCCCTTTCTTACCGATGAGGGTATCCTGGGTCAAGGTGATTTCCCGATACCCCAGGGACCGGAGCCGATGGGACATCTGGGTGGAAAAGTCAAAACAACCGGTCATTGCATGCCGGGCCGGCGCTGTCTTACCGACCGGGTCTTCCGGGTCTTTCAGGTCCATGCCCGAAATTTCCCGGCAAAGATACATGAAGCCTCCGCATTCTCCGTAGATGGGCATGCCTGAACGGCTCAGGGCCGCAATCTGTTCCAGAAGATCCCTCTTGTCAGACAAGTCTTCGGCAAAGATCTCGGGATATCCCCCGCCCAAATAAATCCCGTCAATCCCTTCGGGCAATTGTGCGTCGGTTAAGGGCGAAAAGAAAACAATCTTTGCCCCGGCATTTTTTAAACTGTCAATATTGTCCTGATAATAAAAACAAAAGGCCTTGTCCCTTGCCACGGCAATAACCGGCCCCGCTGACGCTGTTGATGCCGCCGATGCTGTTGATGCCGCCGATGCTATTGATGCCGCAGACACGGTTGATACCAACGGGATTTTTTCAGGTTCCCGCACAGGCAGTGTGGCCAAGAATCCATCCATGTCAATATGGTCCGCAACCATTGAAACCAAGAGGGAAAGCACTTCAGGGGAGATGTCCAGCTCATCGGCGGTCATCAGCCCCAGGTGCCGCTCGGGCATGACAATCTTTTCATTTTTCGGCATGAACCCGAGACAGGGGGTTGTGCAGTTTTGTTCCACAGCATCCCGAAGATATTCATAGTGCCGCTGGCTGCCGGTCTGGCTGAAAATCACCCCGGCCAGGGTCAGATCCGGATCAAAGCTTTCAAACCCTTTGACAATGGCGGCGGCACTTCTGGCCTTGCCCTTTGCACTGACAATGAGCAGAACAGGCAACCCCAGCCATTTGGCCATCTGGGCGGTGGAGCCGGTTTCCGTCAGGGCATCATACCCGTCAAACAACCCCATCACCCCTTCCACCACAGCCACCTGTGCGCCCGTTGCGCCTTTTGCAAAGAGTACCTGATTATAGGATTTGGTCAGCATCCAGGAATCCAGGTTCACACTGGTTCTCTTGGCAATCTTGCTGTGGTGGCCGGGATCTATAAAATCCGGCCCCACCTTGAAAGGGGCAACCGTTATCCCCTTTGCCCTTAAATAGGCAAGGATGGCAAGGGAGACGGTGGTTTTTCCGGTTCCGCTGCCCGTGGCAGCAATGACAAAGCCTTTAATGGGAACCTCCCGTAAACAATTAAAATATTACTTTTGTTGGTAGGCCATGATGGCCAGGGCATTGACAATACTGGCCGCAATGTTGGACCCACCTTTTCTGCCCTTGTTGGTAATATAGGCAATTTCAACACCCATGAGCTCATCCTTGGACTCGGCCGCATTGACAAAGCCCACGGGAAACCCGATGACCAGGGCGGGGTTGGCTTTTTTTTCACGGATCAGTGTAATGAGGCGCAACAAAGCCGTGGGGGCATTTCCCACCACATAGATGCCGCCCTCCATCTGATCTATTGCCATGTCCACTGCCGCCAGAGCACGGGTGGTCCCGGATGCCTTGGCCTTTTGTGCCACAGCCCCATCGGCAATCAGACAGGAAACCTTCCCACCAAATTCATTCACCTCTTTTTGGCGAATCCCCACCCGGGCCATGTTGGTGTCGGTGATGATATTTTTTCCCTGTAAAATGGCCTGGATACCGACGTCAATGGGATGAACACCCTCCCTATAAAACCGGACACTATTGATATAGTCAAAATCCGCCGAAGTGTGGATCATCCGCCTGACCACGGACCATTCCCGTTCATCAAACCCATGCTTCCCGGCTTCTGCGTCTATTATTTGAAAACTTTTGTCTTCTATTTCCTGTGGTTTCATTTTATTTCCCTGCTTTTTATCGGGTTGTTAAAACAACAAAAATACTCCGGGCAAATTACCATTTTTTGACTCCCCTTGGCAACCGGCTATAAAAATATCTGCGCTTTTCGGATTTTATCCAACCAATATTCAAATCAGTTGGATTCATGAATAGATTGACCTGGGACCGGTTCATCTGTTAATAAGTATATATTGTATTTTTTCCAAGCCAAGGCTGACGACAGAAATCAGGTAGTGATCAAAACCGGATAAATAAAAAGGTGATAAATGGATAAAAAAAATCGGGTACTGATTGTAGATGATGATCAGTTCAATATCAGTGTATTGACGGAAATTTTGCATAACGACTACGAAATAATCACTGCCGATTCCGGTGATAAGGCACTGAAAGCTGCAGCAGGATCCCATCCACCTGACCTGATCCTGCTGGATATCATGATGCCCCAAATGGACGGGTATCAAGTTTGTACACTTCTCAAGGCCGACAAGAACACGGCACATATCCCCATAATTTTCGTCACTGCTATTTCCGAGGCCATGGATGCGGCCAGAGCCTTTGAGATAGGCGCGGTGGATTATGTTGCCAAGCCGTTTAATCCTGTTACGATGAAAGCCCGTATCAACACCCATATTAAATTAAGCACGACCATGCGGGAGCTTACGACCGCCTTAAAAGAAGTGAAAAGGCTCAACGGTCTTTTACCCATGTGTGCCAGTTGCAAAAAAATCCGGGATGACAAGGGATATTGGCAGCAGGTTGAGGCGTATCTGGAGGAATATTCAGAGGCCACGTTCAGCCACGGGATGTGCCCGGATTGCTCCGAAGCCATGTACGGCGACGAGGACTGGTATCAAAAAATGAAAGAGAAGAAAAACAAACCCTGAACCGACTGCCGATCTGCAACTCCATGATTTCATTTAGATCGCTATCACTCCGAATAAATATTTAGCCGCATATCCTCTGATTTGTATCCGGTCTGGATCAAATTCAAAATACAGATAGTCCCAGGTACCTACAATGGAGATTTTACCCTGGCCACCTGTCGCGCAACCGCCCTTGTCTATGCCTTTTTCAGATTCCTTTTTTGGGTGGTCGTGGAAGATTCATATCAGGAAAGCGTTCCTGGAGCAGCACATAAGGATCTTCTACCATTTTGTTCCAATCTTTGGTGGTTTGGTCCCAGAGATCCCGGACAGGGGTTGAATATTTTGAAGGATCATTTCCATAGCAACGAACAATATATTTCATCAAATTATAACAAAGTGTTGCCTGGCCGCTCGCCACAAGACAGGGTTGTTTGTAATCTGAGTCAAACCATAGCTCTGTCGGCATGTCGGCCGCAATATCTGCCACCTGGTGAAGTGCCGGACTCGGTTTCTTAATACCTGGCATTTTATCCAGGTATTTGGAAAATTTCTTGTCGGATTTCAGGTGGTAGATCAGATTAGAAATGCGTTTTCCATCGTATTCTTCATTGGTATAAATTATATTGTATACCAATGACCGGATACGGTTCATAAACACGGAAGTTGTCAGGGCAATAAGTGAGTCCATACGCATGTTGATCATGTCAACGACCTGTTTCAGCTTGAGCTTTTTAAAATCCTTCCAGGCCACCTTGCCGATCTGGGGGATATTTGGAAAAACATTTTTTTTGAAAAACCGCCTCACCGAAAAGATTGATCCGGCTGTAAGCCCTGCCAGCAGTACAGGGATCAAGTACATGAAAAAATCCCAGAAAAATTTAAAACTGCCGTCTGCAACCAGCAGTCCTATTTTCAATCCGACCGATACTGCTGTTAATGCGCAGACCACCATAAGAACAAGAGAAAAAATATTAATGCTGTTTAAGGTGAGTATCCCTTCGGTTTTTTTATTGGGGAACGGTAAATAGTCCTCCGATTCCTGGGCCACATCTGAAATAATCACAAGGCCGAGTTTGTCCATGTTTCTTTCATTTGCCAACATTAGACTGGTAATACCCTGATTGTCATAAATCCCGCCGTCCATAAGGGCAACAGGCCAGGGTTCACCGTCTTTTTTAAACTTATCTCTTATGGCAGGCGGAATTTTTCCGTCAGGCCAGATAAAATCATCAGGAAAAGCAATGGGCTCAAATCCGCCGGTAACACAGGAAGACGCTGCCACAATATCTGCCAGCCGGATATTCTCGGCAGCCTCACGCGGTATGGACATTTTGCCGTTGCCGATACGGGCCTTTGGGTTTTTGCTTTTCTGAAAACGAAAATCAATACCATTGCGAAATTCAGTGGTATTGAATATGATTTCCTGTAATTGGGTATCACTGTTTAGAATGGTTCCAAAAAGCGCAGGATCGCCATCTTTGTTTTTTAAAAAAGTGTCTGCATAAACCTGGGCACATGCAATGATCAAATCCTTGCGGCCTGAGGGAGGTGATATTTCCCCTTTTGAAAGGCAGCCAAGAGCTAATTTAACCAGTTCTATGTTTTTAATCTCGTCATAAAATTGGTGGAAAAACGCTTCAAATTCCGTTTTTTCAGCGAGTGACAATGCATACTTTGCCCCGGTAAAGGATCCGCCGGATACAGTAGCAAGCATTTCCAACCTGGAAATGAGCCCGGTGCGATCCAGGTAAGAAAGTACCCCGAGATGAAAAGCGGCGGCTCTTGTGCCGCCACCAGACAAAGCAAGTCCCAGCGGCTTTAATACATTTTCTTCATTGAATTCATTCATGGCCTTCTCCCTTTTTTAAATTATCTTTCTGTTTCTTTATAGGAAAGTATTATTATGGGTTAAGGATACAATCGCGATATTTCTCCTGGACAACATTAGGTTCGATTGAGTTAAATGAATCTTCATATACTTGATGAAATTCATTCATTTCCATATAGGTATTATATCCAGACATTCCTAACTCAATCGCCATAATTATTTTCCCTGGTTTGGTTAGGAAAACCCTTAAAAGAAACCTTTTAAATCCTCTATAGTATTTTGGATGTTTACGAATCTGAGCCATGATTGTCAGAAAATTTTTAAAATCGATGAAACGCCTTTTCCATGAAAGACGACTTGATTTAACCACAAAATTGTTTAAAAAGATATTACATCGCTCAAAAAACTGAATAGGATCATATAAATTTAAAACTAACTTTGCATATTCTTTATAAAATTCATCTTTATCCATATTTTTAAGAACATGGCCCAAAGGAGGAAAACCAAATCTTGCCGATGATCCATCCCACTCATGTGTAACTCTGTTTACCTTTTTTAACTTGTTATAGATTTGCATACCAGGGCGGACACACAAAATACTTATCATGGAATGGGGTATCCCTGCCTGGTTTAGAAAATCATACATCAAATCGGAAAATCCTTTCCGGTCTCCATCTAAACCCACCATCATGGCCCCATAAACTTCAATCCCCTGTTTATGTATTTTCTTTACAGAATCAATCAAATCTCGATCTTTATTTTGTCTTTTATTGGCCATACTAAAGGACTCAGGGATGGGTGATTCAAGCCCAATACAAACCGCATGGAAGTTGGCTTCGCGCATCTGTTTCATTTTTTCAATGTTATCTGCCAACGTGATGTCTGTTTGCGTAAAAAACATAAAAGGATAATTGTGATCTTTCTGCCACTCAATTAAAAACATTAAATGATCTTCAATGCAATGGTGGCTGGCATAATTGTCATCAGCAAACATAACAAGCCCTTCAAAACCAGTGTCATATAATGCGTTTAACTCTCTTTCCATGATCTCGTTTGATTTTGTTCGTACACTCTTCCCTTGCAATTTAGCAATAAGGCAAAAGTCACAATCGTAAGGACACCCCCTGCCTAATTGGACAATGCCCATGTAATAATGATTAATATCAATTAAATCATAATTAGGAGCAAGACTTGTTTGCAGTTTGGGTCTATTTTCGACTATATATATTGGTTTTAAGGAGCCGGTTTCATAGTCATCAAAAAAAGTTAATAAAAAATCTTCTATTTCCCCAACTACAATGCAATCAAAATCTTCTATTTTATCATATTGTAAAGTGGCATAGACACCTCCCAATGCAAGAACGGCATTGGGGTTAGTCTTTTTGCACAAGTTGCAAATTTGATGAATTGAATCTTTTTGAATTTCATGGCCACTTATAAATATAATATCTGCCTGTTTTATATCTGCTTCTTGCAAAGAGATGTCCGGCACTCGCAAATCAATTAATTTTTTATCATACTTTTCAGGGATATAAGCGGCAACGCTAAGCAGTCCGTAAGGCATTGCCATGCATTTGCCAAAAAGCCCCATAAGGTAGGAATAATCATTATAGGAATAAACACTCAATTCAGGTTCAACTAAAAGAATTTTTTTCATTGTTTCCTCTGTGCTGGATGCTGATCTTTTGCAATCTAAGTTTTTAGTGACTTTTTCTAATATTCAGTCTTTTTTTTTAAAATCTCGCATTTAATTCTGATACAAATCCATATATAGTTTTTTTGATAAATTCCCTTGTTCATCTGTCAGCATGGTGGGCTTAAAATAGTTTTCATAGCGCGAATCCACCCTGAAAGCGGGAGAATAAAAAGAGTCTAAGGGCTCGGTGGAGCCGACATTAGTTCTTTCGTATTTATGATACCCGTTTTTAAAACTTTTAAAAATCTGCGGGCCTGCAGTGGTAAGTTTTTGGGCGGTCAACAATGGACCGCAAAGCAGAGCCTGACCCATTGACCACCATGGTAGTTTGTTCTTGTATCGGTTATAAAATTTTATACTGTGACGTAAAACTTTACGCCTGTAGCCTGTAAGGTTCTGCATCTCTTTTATAAATTGAATTGCTTCGTCCATTGGGTCTAAGGGTTTCAGCACCAGGGTTGTACCGTCTAAATCCCGAAGTTTAATATTGGGCAAAAACCGTTTTTCCCCCAGGCACTGATGAAATGTCGGTGTTCCCACAAGCGGAATTGCCAGGGTGAGAAAGCACGGAAGGGAAATATCGGGATTGCTAAGTATAAAATCAAGCTCTTCCTTAAATTCTGAGATGCGTCTTGTTGACACATCAAAAATAAGACCATAATAAAATGATATTCCGGCATCCTGGCATTTACGGATAATTTCTACCTGGGGCAGGGGCATCCTTACATTTTGATATTTTTTAAAATTGATCAGGGCATCTTTGTCAAAGGATTCAACACCACTGAAAAGATTTACACATCCTGATTTTCGCGCAAGTTCAAGATTTTCGTCCTCTTTAAAAAAATCATTGGTAGTTATGGCTACCCACCGCTTAAAATATCCTCTCTCCTTAAATTCCTGGAGAAGTTCAAACCGGTCTAAAAGAAATTGCCTGTTTGTCCCGCCAAAGTTATTATCAACAAAGGCGAGCGCCATTCTTTTTCCCATTGCTTCGAGTTGGTCACGAAGATAATCAATGGAATATTCCTGAAATTTCGCTTTTTCGCCTGTCAGTGAGCAAAAATCGCAACTGTAGCAGCAATTCCGGCTCGATTCTGCATGTCCGAAATGAGTCATCCAGTAGGCAAGGTCATACCTGGGAATTGCCCATCCTTTTTCCAAATATTTCTCAGATATATACTCATGACCAAAAGCATCTTCAATTACATCTGCAATTTGCTCAATGTCTCCGGTACAGCAATAATCAAAGAACCG
>JAFLJU010000084.1 GCA_022712835.1 Desulfobacteraceae bacterium | reverse complement strand
TCGAAGAATTCGCTGGAAGGACTAAAAAATTTATGCCGGGAATTTATTAATCCAAAAGGCGCTAAAAGGGCCTTGGTATAATTGGGGACTTTCATGAGTCAAAGAAGTTCACAACCACCGCAACACAAATGCACCGGATTTCACCTGTGATTTAGGGGTTATTCGAAAAAGAACCTGAAACCGATGAGGAGAACCATGGAACTTACAAGAACGGAGATTGAACATTTTTGGAACAATTGGAATGCTGCATGGGATAATCATGATCTGGACGAGGTGATGGAATTTTTTCATGATGATATTTACTTTGATAACTGGACCGGCGGTAGTGCAGAAGGGAAAAAACAATTAAGACAAGCATGGCAGGATTGGTTTTTGAATCACGGTAATTTTAAATTTATTCAGGAAGAAATCTTTATTGATGTGGAAGACCAAAAACTTCTCTATCGATGGATTTTGGAATGGCCCTCTTTTGAAAAAGGATATGAAGGCGAGCCTGAAAAACGAAGAGGAGTTGATGTTATCCATTTTAAAAATGGTAAAATTATAAATAAGCTGACCTATTCAAAAACGACCCTTGAAATAGGGGGGCAGCGGATCAAATTAACTCCATAGCGGTAATAGATAAGCTGTAAATTTTGGAGGGGGGCAAATAGCCCCCTTTGTTTATAGGCGGAGAGAGGCAACTCTCTCCGCCTTATTTTTTGCATAAAAAAAAGCCCTTACCTATGGGCTATTTTGGTCTGACAAAATTTCAAACAGGTCACAGACAAGTCTCTGAACATATAGATAGGCTCTTACTGTATTAATGCGTGCTCTGATGGAGAATGGGAACTTTTGCAGGGGATATTTTACTTGGAATTTCCAGAGGCAGGACAGCATTTTTCCTTGTATAAAAGGATTCCCGGACATGGGTCGCCAGATTCGCCACCAATGGATTTTTTAAATCACAGGTCCCGTACAGGCAGACATCGGCTATCGGCAGGACCGGAAATCCGTCTTCAGGCCCAATTATTTGGACATCCTCACCTGCCACGCTCAACGCCACCGGTGCCACGGCAAGGCCCGACCGCACCGCAGCCAGGATGCCTGAGATGCTGGGGCTCATATACGCCACATGGAAGGGGCGGTTGATTTTTTCAAGTGCTTCCATGGCCCATTTCCGGTACAAGCAGTCATGGCTGTAAACCGCCAGCGGCAGGGAGTCTTTTTCCAGCATTGCGGCTTTGTCACGAGCCACCCAGACAACCGGTTCCTGAAAGATTTTTTCCCCGTCAACATCCAGTGCCGTGCAGATGGCCAGGTCGAGTTTTCCCTGGAGCAGATCCCCATGGAGCGGGGCACTGGGTCGGCAAATCACATCCACCCGGATATCCGGGTAATCCCAGGCAAAACCCGCCAGGATCTGCGGGACAAAAAGAGAACAATAGTCTTCCGGGGCACCCAGCCTCACCCTTCCTTTCAGCTCCGACTTGTTGATGGCTGTCATGGCAGCATCATGAACGCTTAGAATTTTTTGGGCATGTTCCAGCACCAATTCTCCCATGGGGCTTAATCGAACCTTTTTCCCCTCCATCTCGATCAGGGGTTTTCCCACGATTTCTGTCAGGCGCTTGATCTGCATGCTGACAGCGGACTGGGATTTGTGGATCCGTTTGCCGGCCAGTGTAAAATTTCTTGTTTCAGCCACCACCACAAAGGTGTTTAAAAGATCTATGGGAATATGCATGATTCAATCACTATCTAGAATTTTCATTGTTATAATCAATTTATTTCATTTTTCTATTCGATTTATTTATAGTAACTTTGCTTAAAAATCAAACCCGAAATAAAAGGAGAGGAAAATGGCGCATCAGTCGGAACTTCACAATCAGATGGAAAACATGTGGGATCTTTACAGAAAATGCCTTCCCGAAGTTGGAAAAGCATATGATGCATTGCCCATGGAGGTGTATAAGGATGGGGCGCTGCCTGGGAAAACCAAACGGCTCATGGCCTTAACAGGTGCCCTTGTTCATGGCTGTCGGGCCTGTGTACTCTTCCAGACCGATCACGCTCTGGCAGCCGGTGCAACGGTGGAGGAAATATTGGAG
Source organism: Desulfobacteraceae bacterium (assembly GCA_022712835.1). Next base: position 1,542 of record JAFLJU010000084.1, on the reverse strand, counting down.
GCCTGTGCTGTTGCGGTTTCATTGGGCGGCACCATGGGGGCCGGGGAAACCACCCGGGTGGTGGAATTTCTTAATGAAAAAGGCCTGCTTAACAAATTTAAATAAGCAGGCTTTAGAATGTGCTGTTCGAAGACCTTTTCTTGCCCAACACCAGGGAAATATGGTCAAAACAAGGGGCAATTCGAGGATTGGATTCATGGAGATGAGAGACAGGATAATTAGCACTGCAATTGAAAACGGAGCAACGCTTGCCGGTATAGCAAGTATGGAAGCGCTTAAAGTATCGGCGTCTCACATGATATATAAAAAAATAGTGGATTATGGGGGAATAAATACTGTTAAGGATGTTGAGGGACTTCCTGACAACGAATTCATTACGGATGATATGGCGCTTCAAGACAAAGAATTATTCACCTGGCCTGATTCTGTCAGAACCGTACTCGTGATCGGCCTTTCACATCCAGAAGATGATCCCAAGCTTGATTGGTGGGATGGGAAAGGTACACTTGGCAACCGAATATTGATTGATATCATAAAGCGGACAAGTCAACAGATTGAAGATAATCTGAAGCTAAATACCCGCAAACTTCATTATTACGTTGAAAAAGGAGGAATTTTTCTTAAGGATGCCGCTGTGCTTGCCGGGTTTGGATGTATTGGGAAGAATAATATGCTTATAACTCCGTCAAATGGTCCCAGAATTCGGCTCAGGGCTTTATTTTTAGATGCGAAGATACACCCAACCGGGCCAATAAAATTTGACCCCTGTGCCGATTGTAAAAACCTCTGCAGAAGAGTTTGCCCGGAAAATGCGATGGATGAGAAAGCGTCAATTTTCAAATCAATTGAATTTTCTGAATCCTTACCAGGAAGGGATGGCGCTTATAATAAGAACCTTTGTAATATGAGAATGGAAAAGGATGTTACGGAGAGTTCTAAAAACAACTATGGCAAACAGCCTACAATAAAATTTTGTAGAAAATGTGAGTTTGTATGCCCAGTAGGAAAAGCGGGACGATAACGATCCGATGATTGCCAACAATACCATTCAGTCCGATTTCACCCGTCGCTCCTTGGTCGCTATGGGTGAAACGGCTGACCCTGGTGTTATTAACAAAAAAAGAAATAAAGATGATCAACTCAACTGAAACCTTCTGGTTGGCCGGGCTGGAGACACAGATGCCCACTACCTTGTATATGAAAATTTTTTCAAAAGATCATTCGTTTCCTTACTCAGGACGGGATTGTCAATACTGATTTTATGGCGGCGTTTCAGCTCTGCTTTATTTAAAAATCCTGAATGATCCGGATGGGAGGTAAACAATCGGTCAAATGAGCCGTCCGCATGTGCCTGTAAAAGCCCCTGGTAGACGATGTCGTGCAGTTGTTTGTTATCGATGTTGACGAAAAAGAAAAAATCAAACGGATAAACAAGCACCAGATTTTTTTCCACAGCCAGATGGGGAAATCGTGATATTTTATTCGCCACAAAATTGAAAATCTCATTGACGCCCAACGGGAAATAATCAATGATCTGATGCC
>JAFLJU010000458.1 GCA_022712835.1 Desulfobacteraceae bacterium | reverse complement strand
CATTATAATCTGACTGACCGCAAGTTTTTCTGTAAAAATGTCATCAAACAGAGTGTTTATCCCATCATCTTCAAAAAACGCCTCATAGGCCGCCTTTGATTTAGCCGGCACCCGGAATCGCTCTCTTTCCAAAAGTCTCAGGTAGGGAATCAATTTTCTGACGGCAGCAAGCTTGAACTTCACAGCATCTTTGTCCAGCCCTTCGGCTTTGCCTATTGGTCCCAACTCTTTTATCTGTCTTACAAAATCATCGGTATATTCGGCCAGAAGATTACCGTCGGCACCGGACATAAACTCCGTGCGAAGCCGATCAGGGTTCAAACCCACATGTTTTAATATCCTTTTAGCAAGATAGGTATTGGCCAATGCATCATAATTTCCATGGGTGACATAATTACATTCGTCTAGTTTGCACCCACCGATAAACACACCGTCCTGTCCGTTTGAAAAGGCCCTGAGTATAAATTCCAGGTCGACTCTACCGGAACACATCACCCGGATAAGCCGCATTTCATTTGCATATTGTAGTCTGGAAACTCCAGCAAGGTCAGCAGCACCATACGCTCACCAATGGCAAACAAACCCCAGTATATTTGGTTTAAATTCAAGACCAGCACTCATAGCTTCTCTCCTTTATAACAAAGGCTAACAGTTTTTGTTATTTTCTTTTGCAATTAAACACCTTCAAAAACCGCATCCATCTGTTCAATAATATCTTCATTTGTAACGGCCGCATCAATCTGACTTTTCAAAGCATCATCGGTAAAATGCTTCAGGATAATGGCAGATGTTGGACATTTGGCATTACACAGCCCGTCTCCCTTGCAAAGAATCGGATTCACAAAAGCTTTTTTACCCTTTGGGGTGTCCCGAAATTCAATTGCATCATAGGTACAGGCGGTAAGACATGCCCCGCAGGAAACACAATCATATTCATTTACGATTGCCACCGACCCCGAAGCCATCACCGTATCACTTGATAAAAGCGTCAACACCCTGCCTGCCGCACCATAGGCCTGGTTAATTGTTTCCGGAATATGTTTGGGATAATGGGCTGTTCCACAAAGAAACACCCCGTCCGTTGCAAATTCAACGGGTTTTAACTTCACATGGGCTTCCTTGAAAAATTCATCCGGGCTTAAGGTCACCTTGAAATGTCTGGCTACTTCATGGGTTGATTCAGCCGGAATAACTGCTGCTGCCAAAGATAAAATATCGGCGTCAAGTTCCAGGCGCTGACCCAGAATCAGGTCGGCGACGGTTACGCGGACAATCTCTTTGCCGCCCTCTTTGGCCGCTTCCACAATTGGTGGATCTTCCGGGGTATACCGGATAAACTGAACCCCAAGTTCTGCGGCATGCCGATAGGCATCTTCCTTGAATCCATAGGTTCTCATATCCCTGAAAAGAATATAGATCCGCATGGCAGGATTTTTCTCTTTAAGTTTAATGGCATTTTTTACGGCATGACCGCAACACACCCTGGAGCAATAATTATTCTCTTCATTTCTACCGCCCACACATTGGATCATCACCAGGCTTTCAGCATTGATGACTATTTCGTTCCCCTGGGCAATCTCGCCCCCCAGATCAATGTGGGTGAACACCTTATTATTTTCGCCATAGAGGTATTCCGCAGGTTTATATACATCCGCACCAATGGCCAGAACAGACGCGCCATGTTTGATGACCTTTGTGTACCCTTCAGTTTTAAGGGTGGTGGTAAAATTGCCAAGATATCCAGCCACATCTTTGATTGTTGCTTCATGGGAAACATGGATCAAGGGATTTTTATACACCTGTTGTATAAGCTCGTCCAGATAGGTTTGAACATCTAAGCCTTCCAGGGTGGAATGTATTCTTCTGGCCATACCGCCTAAATCTTTGGCTTTTTCCACCAGATGAACCTCATGGCCCTGTTTTGCAATGGACAGGGCACAGGTCATGCCGGCGATACCGCCACCCACCACAAGCGCCGCCTTATTTACCGGCAGCTCAAATTCCTGTAAGGGTTCTAATTGAGCAGCCCTTGCCACTGACATCCTTACAATATCCTGGGCCTTTTGGGTGGCCTCGTCCTTTTGTTTGGCATGGACCCAGGAGCAGTGTTCCCGGATATTGGCCATATCCAGATAATATTGATTTAACCCTGCTTCCCGAAGGGTATCCCGGAACAAAGGCTCAAGGGTTCTGGGGGAACAGGCTGCGATGACCACCCGGTTGAGCCCTTTTTCCTGGGCAAGTTGTGTTATCTCCTGGGCAGAATTAGTAGCACAGGAAAAGATCTGCTCCTTTGCATAAACAACATTGGGCAATGTGAGAGCATAGTCAACCGTGGACGGGACATTAACAACACTTGAGATATTTGCCCCGCAATGGCAGACAAACACACCGATCCTGGGTTCTTCTCCAGAAACATCCCGCTCTATCGGGTAGGTTCTTTCCCTGGCAAGATTGCCCCGGCGATAGTCAAGCAGTTCTCCGATCTGGGCACTGGCACCGCTTGCGGAAAAAACCGATTCAGGAATATCTGTGGGACCCTGGAACGCACCGGAAACAAAAATGCCTGGCCGGTTGGTTTGAATCGGATTGGTGGAATCTGTTTTACAAAATCCGTGGGCATTCAGATCGATGCCGAATTTTTCTGAAATCTCCTTGTAGGCCTTGGGGGGATTTAATCCCACCGAAAGCACCACCATGTCAAATTCTTCACGCTTAACCCCATCATCGGCTGTGGCATACCTGACAATAACACCCTTGTTGTCCGGCAGCTCTTTTTCAATGGAGGCATAGCTTCTGATAAACGCAACTCCGGGTAAGTTTTCCGTCCGCTGGAAGTATCTTTCAAAATCCTTTCCAAAGGACCTAATATCGTTGTGAAATATGGTACATTCGGCATCTTCGTAATGATGTTTTGTAAGAATCACCTGTTTTTGGGTATAGGTGCAGCAGACACCGGAACAATAGCTGTTATCTCCTTCGGTCACCCTTCTTGAACCCACACATTGAATCCAGGCTATTTTTTTGGGATGTTTTTTATCCGAAGCCCGCAAGACCTCTCCTTCATAGGGACCTGTGGAGGAAAGAAGCCGTTCATAGTCCATACTGGTGACCACATTTTCCATGGTGTTATAACCATACTCATCCTTCACCGAAGGATCAAAAGGCGTAATACCAGAAGACAGAATGATGGCCCCGACATTTATCTGGGTTTTCTTGGGAGTTTGCCTGAAATCAATGGCCCCGGCCTGGCAGACACCGCTGCAGATATCACATTTGTCCTCTTTCAGCCGAAGGCAACTGTCATCAATATAGGCCACCAGAGGAATTGCCTGGGAAAAAAAGACGTGGACCGCCTTGTTGTCTGAAATATCTTGGTTAAATTCGTCCGGGTATGTTACCGGACAATAGGTCACACAGGTGGTACACCCCGTGCATTTGTCCTCAATGATATATCGAGGGCGGGTTTTAAGGCCTACCTGGAAATCACCTTTTTCCCCCTCCACCGTTTCTACTTCACTAAATGTTAAAATCTCAATGTTCGGATGCCGGCCGACCTCGACCAGTTTAGGAGAGAGAATTCACATGGAGCAATCATTGGTGGGAAAGGTCTTATCCAGCTGGGCCATATGGCCGCCGATACTGGGTCCTTTTTCCACCATATACACTTTGAAACCCGCAGTGGCAAGGTCAAGAGAGGCTTGAATACCACTAACCCCTCCGCCAACGACCATAACGTCTCCAAAGTTTTTGTTGCCCATATCCATGGAAACAAGACTATCAGAAAACTCTAGTACTTCTTTTGGCAATACGTCATTTCCCACGTTCTCTTCTCCTCATCATATATTTGCGGTCTGCTCTGTCTGGGCCAGACCCCTTAGGCTCACTTTAAATCAATCGTCCAGGACATATCCTTATAAAAAATCCTTATAAAAGACCTTTATAAGAGTTCACTGATAATTTCCGTGATGTCTTTGACTTCCATCACCTCTTCAAAGGAAAGGTTCAACCGGCTTTCCTCAAAGTTGGTGATACAATATGGGCAGGATGTCGCAAGAACTTGTGCTCCCACCTCATTGGCCTGGCGCAACCGGATGTCGGAAAACCGTTCTTCCTTGGGGGTGTCCATCCAGATCCGCCCCCCGCCCCCGCCGCAACACAGACTGTTTTTGCCATGATCTTCCATCTCAACCAATTCCAATCCGGGGATTTTGGTTAACACCTCCCGGGGTTCATCATAGATCCCGTTGTGGCGCCCCAGGTAGCAGGGATCATGGTAGGTGACCCGTTTGGGAAACTCTCCTTTGAGTTCAAGCCGCCCGTCAGCCATCAATTCCAATAAATATTGGTTGATATGAACCACCTCAAAGTTGACCATGAACTCGGGGTATTCGTTTTTAAAGGTATGATAGCAATGGGGGGAAGAGACAATAATCTTTTTTACCCCATTATCGATAAAGGTTTTAATGTTTTCCTTTGCAAGAGTTTTAAAAACTTCCTCGCTGCCGGTCTTTCGGATGCTTTCTCCGCAACAGCTTTCCTTGTTCCCCAGGATGCCAAACTCTACACCTGCTTTTTTAAGAATATTGGCCGTGGCAGTAGCCACTTTTTTCATTCTGGGATCATAGCTTAAATAACACCCCACAAAATATAGCGCCTCCATGCCTTCGGCATAGGGTTTTATGGACAACTCCTTTGCCCAGTCAGCACGTTTTTGCCGATCTCCCTGCAAAGGGTTGCCTTCGGAAATCAGGCTGGCTCTCGCCGTCCGGGCCGATTTAACTGAAGGAGGAAAAAGTTCATATTCCGTTGCTACCCGCCGCAGGGCAACAGCCATGTCAATCTGCTTGACCCCTCTTGGGCATTGCGCCGGGCAGATTCCGCAGGTAGTACAGCGCCAGATATCTTCACCTTCTACTTCACTTAAACCAAAGGCGGCCTCCCTAATTAACTTGCGCATGCTAAAGGGTCGAACCTTATTCCAGGGGCAAACTGTATCACACAATCCGCATTGAAAGCATAGCTTAAAGACGTCTCCGCCAGCCTCATTTATCTCGTCTATCACTTCTAGGAAGGGGGCTATAGTTTCCACTGTCTGTCCTTTTTTACTTTATTGGTTTGACTTTAATGGGATGGCCTTCTAATCTTTCTCGTTCATCCGGGCAAGGGCATCCATTATCTTGTCCATGCCAAACTTATCTGCCAATGATTCTAAGCCGATATCCAAGTCTTCCTGCTCAACTGATGCCTCCTGGTCGTCAACTTCTTCTTCTCTTTCTTCCAGAATCAATGCATCATGCATGCACCACTTTACACACAAAGGCTCCTCTTCGCCTTCGCACATATCGCATTTGAGAGGCAATCCGGAATCGGGTTCCTTGAACTCGTCTCTGGAGGGGCAGGATGCCCTGCAAAAGGCACATTCGTCATATTCCTTCCCGTCAATTAAGTATTTATCCCTGCCAGCACATTCGGAAACCGTATATTCTCCCGCATAAACAGGCACATACAGATCCCTTAAAGGCTCCCGGATGATCCGGATGCGGGAACGGGCAGGATTATTACTGCTATACTTGGGCACCGCATGGAAGGCAGAGCAGATCATCTCACAGGCCCTGCACCCATTGCATTTATCAACATCGATCCGAATTGTTTTTATTATTTTCTTTTCTTTTTCTGTTGTATTACCAGTCAAGGTTGCTTCCCTCCACTCTAATGGGTCCATTCAAATGGGTATTAATCTAATGGGTCTTGTTTTTATGCTGCCGTCTATTTACCCTCTTCGTCCGCTTTCAGTATCCCTCTTTCCAGGAAGTCGTCCGCAACATAACCCAGACCCAGTTCGTCCAGGGATTCCTTGGTGGGAATGCCGTCCTCGTTCCATCCCTTGAATTTGTAATAGGTATCCAGCAACTCTTCTTCAAGTTCAGGGAACCTCTTTTTCCAATGATCCTCGGGGGGCCTTTCATCTTTTCGTCTCATGCCCCTTCTGGTATTGAAGGCACGAATAAGCGTCCTGTAACGCTTGGCAGCCAGGGAGAGGGATTCTTCATCCATCTCAATTCCGGCCCCGGCGGATATGAATTTGGGGTAATTGTGGATATGATAAGGCGGCTTTAACGGAAAGGAGGAAAGCCCGGCACACTGACCAAGCGCATCGTCAATGTAATGCATCCGCTCCATCCAGTCAACAATTTCACAACACATATCAACCGTGGGATAATAGGGCATGGATTTTTCTCCACGGGGTTCCCAGTCCAGAAAATACTGCTTGAACTTTTCATCCGGCACATGAATCCAGTCTTTGACAAAGGCTTCCCTATGCTCCAGCTTGGGATAGGGGGCTTGTGGGAACTGTCCTTCAATCTGGGTAATGTTCATCTTTTCACCGGTACAATACATGAGAAAATAGATGGGATTCAGCATGGACAGCTTGAGGGGCAACTGCTCGTGTTTCTTGATATTATTATGGGCAAAGGCCTCAGCTCCTTTGCCGATCTTCTTGGCAGCCCAATAGGTTCCTTCTGCCAGTACGTCCCCGATGCCTTCACGGTTCACAATCATGTCCAACAGGTAATAAAATTTACCTTCATTGTCTTCGGGCAATCCCGGAAAGTCATCCGGGCTTAGGATTCCCTCTTCCAGAAGTTCCAGGGCAAAGGCCATGACCTGGGGAGCAGAAAATCCGTCCAGTCCATATTCAGTGGCCTTTTGAGCGATTCTCAACCCAAAATCAAGGTCTGAAAAAGCCCCCATTGTATAGGTGAGTTTGGTAAAGCATTTCATCATATAGGTGGGAAGTCCCGGCATGGAAATGGTGGCCCCGCATGTCATGGGACAATTGTAGCAGGAGATCAATCGGGTCCTTGCTTTTTCCATTGTTGTAAGCCAGTCATTTGCAACCTCATCGGTCCAGAACCCTTTTCGCCGGGTTCTCGAATTGCCCCACATAAAATTTTCCGTATGCCATTTCTCATCATGGACTTTCATCTCCTGGGGAGAACCAAGACCTGCTAATATGGGCATGACACCGGGAATGGGATTGTCATTGCGATCTTTTATATATTCCATGACTTCGTTGCAAAGTTCCATGTATTCCAGGGGCTTTGCGATATTAATATCCTTTGTACCCCGGACAACGATGGCCTTCACCCCTTTGTCTCCCATGACAGCGCCGATGCCGCCCCGACTGGCAGAGGATCTGCCCTGTTCGATGGATGCATAAAAAACTCTGTTTTCACCGGCCTTGCCAATGGCAGCCACCTGGGCCTTGGGCTGGTTCAACTCTTTGCGTATGATTTCAGCGGTTTCAATGGAGCCCTTTCCCTTTAAATGGGAGGCATCCCTTAATTCCACCTTGTCATTGTTTATGTACAGATAAACCAAGCGCTCAGATTTGCCCCGAAAAACCACCTTATCAAGTCCTGCATATTTCAACTCCGGTGCAAAAAAACCGCCCATCATGGAAAATGCCATTAATTTAGTCTGGGGAGATATGGTGGAAACAATGGTACGGTTACAACCAACAGCGGGTGTCCCGCACAAAAGACCCGCTGCAAAAATCAATAAATTCTCAGGAGAAAAGGCGTCCGCCTCGGGGGGAACCCTGTCCCATAGGAGTTTAGCATTGGTACCCAAACCGCCCAGATAGAGTTCGGTATCTTTCGGGTCGGTTGCGACCTTCTCAATATTTCCCCGGGTTAAATCAATTTCCAAGTTAAACCCTGTTTCTGCGTACCTCATTTTTTTCCCCTTCTATATTACCTGAATGCTGACTGAATTTTCCCATCAAACGATTGCCACAAATCAGGTCTGTTAAAGCTGCATACCGTATATGCCCCCCTTTCAGACACCCGGCACGATGTTGCCATACACAATGTAACTATATATAAGCTACATAATAACTACGTGTCAAGGAGAAATTGCCTTTTTTAGAAAATGAAATCCCCTTTATTTACCCGCCTAATATGGGAACAAATAGGGAAGCAGACAATTATGCTCCAGACAACAGACTTAAAACTTAAGGATTGCGCTTTCCATAAGCGTTCACCCTCAAAAAATTTTATGGTTCAAACCCCCAAAACCTAGGTTTGAACCATAAATTATCTTACTTAATCTATCACTTAATTTTCGATAGTTATTTGCTGTTTGTGTCTTATCTCCTGGGTTTTATCCCCAGGGTTTTATCTCAGGGATTTTATTCCCTGGGTTTTCCCATGACACTTTCAAACATCTCGTCATCCCACTTTTGGGAATCCGCCACATTTTGACGGAATTTGATAAAATCAACGGTATCCTGACCTGTGATTTTCTTGGTATTAAATGCACCAAACCCTAGGAATGCTTCACCACCCATATTTGCCGCCAGCCAATGTCTGTGATCATTTTTCATGGTATCCCAGAAAAATTTCTTTTTCTGACGAATACCGTCAATGGATTTGATCAGGCAACCCGGGAAAAGATTTGCAAACCTCCAGATCACAGTGTTGACTTCCTTGTCAAGCAATTCAAAATCCGCATCGGCCTGGTGCTGTTTGAGCAGAGCTCTCCCGTCTTTAAGGGCCTGTCCGGATTTGGATTCGCCGTAGACGATCTCACCGTCTTCCAAGTATTTATCCGTAATAATGGTGGGGTTTCTCACCCATTCACCGTCAATTTTCAGGACGGGAACCACCTTGGAGATCATGCCCTTGGTTTTCATCTTATAGGAAGACCACATTTCACAGGATACACAGTTCCACATGGCATCTTCAGCAGTCAAAAACCAGGGAAGAAAATCCGTAGAACCACCAGCAGGGGCGGATCCGTGTTTGGGTCCTGCCTGACCGAAGATGGCAAGATCAGAGGACACTGTAATATCACAGGCAAGCCCTATTTCCTGACCGCCGGCAACCCGCATGCCGTTCACCCGGCAAATAACCGGTTTTTTGCAGGCAAGAATGGAGTCCACCATGTGGTTAAAAAGATCTATGTACTGACCATATTCATCACATCTTTTTGAATAAAACTCAGAATATTCCTTGGTATTTCCGCCGGTACAAAAGGCATAGGGTCCGACGGCTGTGAACACAACGGCCACGACACTTCTGTCCAGAGATGCATTCTCAAAACCGGCAATCACACCTTTAACCATATCCGTGGTATAAGAATTATACTGTTTGGGATTGTTCAAGGTGATCCAGGCTACAAATAACTTTGGTGTCACATTTCCATCGGGGTCCGTCAATGGTTTTTTTTCATACATAACACAAGGCGCTTCGGTTCCCCAATGGGGGTTTCTATGCAATGCATGGTCCTTGACTTCGTTATCTCTTGGCATCCACTCAAGACTCATCTTAAATCTCCTTTATTCATTAATAACCAACAATAATTAAAACCGCATATTTCCCATTTATTCTCAGTTTGACAAATTTTTTCGCCTAACCGATATATCCGCCATCCACACCCAGAATCTGGCCGGTGATATAAGAGGCATCATCCGAAGCCAAAAACAAAAATGCAGGGGCAATTTCTTCGGGCTCCGCAAACCTTCCCAATTGAATTCTGCCTTCATAAATTTTTCGAAGCTTCTCATCGGACTGAAGTTTGCCCGTCATTTCTGTCTTTGTAATGCCGGGACAGACCACATTTACATTGACACCGTAACGGCCAAGCTCCCGGGAAGCTGATTTTGTAAATCCAATGATACCTGCCTTTGCAGCGGCATAATTGATCTGGCCTACGGTCCCGAAAATACCGGCGGTTGAAATCACATTAATAATCTTGCCATATTTTTGTTCTTTCATGTAAGCGCCCGCCGCCTGGGTGGTATTAAAGGCAGCTTTCAAATTGACATCCATCACCAGATCCCAATCTTCTTCCTTCATTTTAAGCAGCATGGAAGGTCTGGAAATTCCGGCATTGTTCACCAGAATATCAACCCCGCCCAAGCGTTTCACACATTCATGGACCATATCCTGTGCACTTTTATAATCGGCTACATTGGCGGCAACCGCAATGGCTTTGCGCCCCAATTTTTCGATCTCGGCCACGGTCTGTTTTGCCGCATCGTCAACCACAAGATCATTCACCAGGATATCTGCCCCCTGCTTTGCAAACATCAGGGCCACGGCCCGACCGATTCCCCGGCTTGCCCCGGTAATAATGGCTTTCTTTCCTTCTAACTTCATCTTTGTTTCCCTTTGGTTATTTTAAAAATCAGGCACCAATACGATTCTCTGATCCGGTGATTTTTTATGGGCCTCGTCAAAACTTTCTACTATGGTTGACATGGGCCGGGTCTGGACAAATTCTTCGAAATTAATTTTTTTGCTGGTGATCATATTCAGCACCGATGGATAGTATTCGGGCAAACATCCCCAGGAACCTATGAGCTCTGCATCAAATGCCATGAGTCTTGAAATGGAATACTCCACCTTGTGGGGACCAAATCCCACCACCACCATTTTCCCGGTAAAGCTTAACAATGCAAGGCCAAGTTCCTGGCCGGGTTTGCTTCCGGAAACTTCAAATATTTTCCAGCCGGTTGAGGGCAGCCCATTTTCTTTTCTATATGCTTTGAGTTCCCCGGAGATATCCCTGGGCGTTTTGCCCATGGAATTAACCCCAAGATCGGCCCCATTTTTTAACATGGTGTCTAAGCGTTCCTGGTTGATATCTATGGCAACCACGGTGGCAGCCCCCAGGGCCTTAAGAACCTGCACCATATATTGCCCTACCCCGCCAACCCCAATGACAATGGTATTATCCCCCACTTGAACATCGGCACGTTTGGCGGCCTGGAAGGGTGTTGTCGCGGCATCTGCCACAACGGCCAATTTTTCCAAAGGGATACCCCCACGATTTTTGACCTCACAAAGATCAATGGCAGGCACCGGAATATGGCTTGAAAACCCGCCGTAAATCCCCATGCTGTTACCCGGCATTTTCTGTGCAAGACACCGATTTCCCCTTCCGGTCTTGCAAAGATAACATTTCCGGCAGGGCATAACCGCAGGGATGATCACTTCTTTGCCCTTCCAGGATTGGGCATCATCGGCTGCGTCCACAACAATACCGGAAATTTCATGACCAAGGGTTAAGGGTGGCGCATTCACCGTGGGAACCCCGTGGTAAAAATATCCAAGATCGGTGTGGCAGATACCGCAGCCAGCAACTTCAACCAGCACCTCTCCAGGATTTAGTTCAGGTACCGCTATCTGGGTTTTTTCCAGTTTTCCGGGAGTTTCAACTCCAGTTTCCCTATCCTTCTTAAAAGGACTGGTCATTTGCCAGGTCCAGATTTTTTCAGGCACACTTCCCATTTATTCTCTCCTTATTATAAGGTTACCAAGCCTCTTTGTTGAAAGAGGCCGATCATATGCATGTTCGTTTAACAACTTATCTTTTCAGCATTTCACCACTTTAACTTTTGTCCCGATCCATTCAGGTGGCAGGTAAACCCTACCAGAGTTACCACTTGACTTGACCTTTTTTTCAATGAGCTCTTCTCCATAGATTTCAAATTTTACTTTAATCCTGGTACCATTTTCTATAAAACGGCCACTGATGTCATCTTCCTGGGTCATAATGGGTAACTCCTTTTTATGGAATAACCAGAAAAGAGATATATTCCAGCTACTACTTAGATGCTTTATAGTTATATTACAGCTACACGTCAAGAATTTATTCTTTTTTTTTAAAATCTAACCGCTCGTCCAAATGATATCAATTTATACCTCAGGTTGGATAAAATTTAGGTCAATCACCATCATGGCCTAAATTTTCAAAAAAATTACTTGACATATACGGGCAATCCTAACTATAGCTATTCCTAACTTGTTTCATATAGAACACATTGGATTGTGTTTACTCATCAAAGGAGTGTGCTCCAAAAAATGGAACACTCCTTAACTTTGGAACAGGCATTCTTTATACTTTTTTTTAACAGGAGATTCCCAGCATGGCGACCGGTACCGTAAAATGGTTTAACGACTCGAAAGGATTTGGATTTATTGAACAAGAAGATGGCGGAAAAGATGTGTTTGTACATCATTCAGCAATCAATGCAGCAGGATTCAAATCCTTGAATGAAGGGGACCGTGTTTCCTTTGATATCGAAGATGGACAAAAAGGTCCTGCTGCTGCAAATGTAACCGTACTGTAGTCAACGGATTTATTTGTGCAAAACCTCATCAAGGTGACGTAAGTCTCCGGGTGAAAGAAAATTAAAGTCTCTGGGGGGAATACCGTCCAGGGACTTTTTGATTTTAGGCAGCAAAAAAATATTAAATTTTATAAAATCATTAGGGACTGCAGATGAAATAATCCCGGCCAATGGGGAAACCATATTGATTGACAAGCGCCCCCCGATCACTGTAGATAACCTTTCAAATAGCTGGCATTGATAAGAACAGGTGTGAACCGAGGATAAAAATGATTGTATTGGATGCAGTAACAAAAAAATTTGGTGACCTAACAGCTGTGGACACAGTTTCATACCAAATTAATAAAGGCGAATTTTTTGCATTGCTTGGCCCCAATGGTGCCGGCAAGACGACCATTATAAAAATGCTGTTGGGATTTATTCAACCCACTTCAGGCAGCATCACGATAAATGGAATTCCCTGTTTCAAAACCCGGGCCAGAAAAAATATTGGATATATCGCAGAACAGCACATGATTCCCCCAACCCTATCCGGACTTGAATATCTTCGTCGCCATGCAGCACTCATCGGATTGTCCGGGAAAAAAGCACGAGTTGAAATTGAACGGGTTGTGGAAGTTGTCTCAATGTCAGGAAGGGAAAAGAAAAAGAGCGATGGCTATTCAAAGGGGATGAAACAACGGATCGGTATTGCTGCGGCCATCCTGGGAACTCCGGAGCTGTTGATCCTGGATGAACCGATTTCAGGCCTTGATCCCATGGGAATCAGGGATATTCGAAAAATCCTTGATTCCCTGAGGCAAAATGAAACAACGATTGTCTTAAATTCCCACCTATTGTCAGAGGTTGAAAAGACATGTGATACCGCGGCCATCATGAACCAAGGCAAAATAGTCATAAAAGATTCAATTGACGCAATATTGGCACAGGGCGAAAGCCTTGAAGATGTTTTTGTCAAATATATCACCCAAAACAATCCCCCTTTATAAAGACCCAATAAAATGTTTATTAAAATTGCACAATATACCATTGTCGACCAAATGAAGGCCAAAAGTTTTTATCTTCTCCTGGCCATGTCCATGGGACTTTTATTTCTAATGCGGGGCTGTTATTCCACAGATTATATGGTCAACGGTCAACAGGGAGGCATCTGGGATGTTTCCCGTCTCATTTTCCAGGTGATTGTGATGGGAATGCTGCTGATGGTTTCCATGTTATCCATGAGAATTTTCACCAGGGACCAGAACGATGGATCAATGCAGATGTTTCTTTCAAGACCTGTCAAGCGGTGGGAATATGTGCTTGGCAGACTGTTCGGCACTTGGTTTCTGGCTTCCGGGTTTATGCTGATGTTACATTCAACGGTGTTTTTAATTGTCTGGTTCCAGAGCGGCAATTTAAATTTCGGATATATAGCGGCATCCATCATCTGTTCAGTGAATCTGTTGTTTATTGTCACGGCCATCTGTTTATTTTCTTTGCTGATGCCCGGTTTTATCAGCGTCCTGTTTGCACTGGGTCTTTTGTGCACAGGATTTGTTTCCGATGGGGGCTATCGCCTCTTAAACTCTGAGCTGTTTGCCGCCATGACATCTTCTGGCGCACAGCCCCCCCCTGAACTATGGCGGATTCTATACCCGAAATTGTTCATGGTCCAGGCCTATGCCGACACATTAATTTCCCAAAGTGAATTTATGAACCTTGGACCCATTCATCCAATCATAAATGTCCTTGGGTTCACTCTTCTGCTTATCGCCCTGACACTCTTGGTATTTAACAAAAAGTCCATCTAAGGACCTGATATTGAAATCAGTACCTTTTTTGACTATGAGCACAACTGTTTCGTCCAGCTGGGGACCAATAAAATAGAAACTTTTTTTCTTTCTTCTGTAATGCTCAAATTTAGGTGTAATGTCAATTTTTCATGTATTTAATAGCACGCGAAAAAGGCATTGCTTGTAGTGTTCATTGACATACTTTATTCTGCCGACCGGTGGTTGCCGGTCGTTCACCCAGAGGCGAATTTTCAAACGGAAAACACACACCTTTTCTGATCCGATTTAATAAATATTTTTTTTAAAATATGTTTTAACTTTGTAGACATGCCGGAGCATTTGTAATACTTTGTATATACGCTCAATTCGTAAAAATTGGGGTGATTTTTTGCCAGTAAATTAAGATGATCGATTTTAAAGAGCGGAGTTTGACCTTCATTGAAAATGCCTAGGAGAAATATTGAATCAGGCATTAGCAAAGATTAGATCAATTTTAAAATAATAGAGGAGAAGGGAATTGAAACTAAACATAAAAGAGTTTTTATTAACATTCGC